>CASDSC010000158.1 GCA_949283215.1 uncultured Alistipes sp.
CATAACCAAATCGTAGCCACCGAAAGCTGCAACCATCATCAATTGCGTTGAGTATGGCAGATGGAAGTTAGACACCATGCAGTCAGCCACGCTGAATTCATAAGGCGAGAAAATAAATTTATTGGTCCACCCATCGAAAGGCTTAAGGAAGCCGTCTGTCGAGACCGATGTTTCGATCGCACGCATCACCGTAGTACCCACGGCACAAACCCGATGTCCCGATTTTTTGGCCCGGTTGACCATATCTGCCGCTTCTTCGGTGATGATCACTTGCTCGGAGTCCATCTTATGTTTGGTCAGATCCTCCACATCTACCGTCCGGAAATTACCCAAACCCACATGGAGAGTAATTTCAGCCTGGTCGACACCTTTGATTTCGAGGCGTTTCACCAGATGCTTACTGAAGTGCATTCCGGCAGTAGGAGCGGCTACGGCACCCTCGTACTTTGCAAAAATCGTCTGATAACGTTCTTTGTCGATGTCCTCGACCTTTTCACGAATCCATTTTGGCAGAGGGGTTTCACCCATACGGTACAATACAGATTTGAACTCGTCATAATCTCCGTCGAACAGAAAACGGAGAGTACGTCCACGCGAGGTTGTATTATCGATCACCTCGGCGACCAACAGGTCGTCATCACCGAAATAAAGTTTATTCCCGATACGAATCTTACGGGCCGGATCGACCAGCACATCCCATAACCGCAGATCGCGGTTGAGTTCCCGGAGCAAAAAGATCTCGATTTCCGCACCGGTTTTCTCCTTGTTGCCGTAAAGGCGGGCGGGGAAAACCTTGGTATTATTGAATATCATCACATCTTTTTCCTCGAAATATTCGATAATATCCTTAAAGATACGATGTTCTATTTTCCCTGTTTTGCGGTCAATAACCATCAACCGTGAATCATCGCGATTCTCAGTCGGATATTTAGCCAGCATATCCGGCGTAAAACTGTAATTGTATTGGGATAATTTCATCGGGTATATGTATTTATGGAACGATCTCCTTTTTTCGGCTTACCACCCGGGCACCGCAACCTTTCCCCTCTCTTTCGAGTCCTCCCGAACGGCATTCACAAAAAACAATTTTCCTGTTATACGCAGGAAAATCAATTTTGTTTCACCATGCTCAAATTTTTCACGATTTCGTCGACCGTATACGCATCTTCGACCCGAAAACCGCCACTGCGTGTACGTCGCAACGCAGTCAAATGCCCACCGCTGCCGAGTTGTTCGCCCAGATCACGGGCAATCGCCCGAATGTAGGTACCCTTGCTGCATCGAATACGAAGCGTAAGATGTGGCAATTCATATGACACGATTTCCATGGCATAGATATGGATCAGAGAACGACGCATCTCCACTTCCGCCCCTCGCCGCGCATGTTCGTAAGCCCGTTTCCCGTCGATCAGTTTGGCGGAAAAAACCGGCGGCAACTGCATCTGCTCCCCTATCATGGATGCAAGCACCTCCTCGACCCGTTCCCGGGTAATATGCTCATACGGATACACCTGATCGATCGGATGTTCAAGATCATAACTCGGAGTGGTCGCACCGAGCATCACCTCGGCGACATACTCTTTCTCCTCGGACTGCAGCATTTCGACCTGCTTGGTAGCACGCCCGATACAAATCACCAATACCCCTGTTGCCAACGGATCGAGCGTACCGGCATGACCGATCTTTATCTTTTTATATCCCAGGTGACGCAATATTCCTTTCACCTTACGGACCAGATCGAACGACGTCCACCCCAACGGTTTATCCACCGGCATAATGAAACCTTCCGGAAAATCGATATCCGGAGCGAGGGCGATTTTATTCCACCCGGGTTGTGTTTCCATCCGACCTGTTATGCGAAAAACATCGAATACATGACCGCAGAGAACCCTACGATCGCACAATATATGGCAAACCAAAGCAGTTTCCCCTGATTGACCAGCCGGATCATCAGCCGGCAAGCAAATGTACCGGTCAAGAAAGCGGTCAGGAATCCGACTAAAATAGGCCAACCCTCACCCGGAGTCGACACCATATCTCCTCCCAACAATTCCAACAGGTTCATACCGATAATCGGAATCAACACCATCAGGAATGAGAATTTAGCGACCTCTTCCCGTTTGATTCCCTGCAACAGACCGGCCGAAATGGTCGCTCCCGAACGTGACAATCCCGGGATTACGGCCAATGCCTGTGCCAGACCGATCATAAAGGCCGAACGTGGGGTGATAGGGCGATGGCGTGGCTTGGCATAGTGAGAGAAGGTAAGCAACACGGCCGTCAGCATCAACATTGCGCCGACCAGCAAAAGATTCGAGGTGAACAATTCCTCAATCTGATCCTGAAAAAATAGCCCGACAATAAGAATAGGGATCAACGAGATTCCGATATTAATCAGGAACAGAGTCTCTTCGTTTAACTGGAAGCGGAACAGTCCAGCGATCAAACGGCCGATTTCGCGCCGGAATACGACGATCGTACTGAGTACCGTACCGCCATGTACGGCCATGACAAATGCCAGATTATTTCCCTCCTGAATCCCGAAAAGTGCATTAGCCAGCTCCAGATGGCCGCTGCTGCTCACGGGCAAAAACTCCGTCAAACCCTGAATCACGCCCAACACCAGGGCCTCAAAAATCGACATACTAAGCTATCGGTTTAATGATGAATAAATAATACCACAAAAAAAGAGCGCGGATTCTCAAACATCGAGCACGCTCTCTCAACTAATTTTACAAATTACTTTTTGCTTTTATGCATGATGGCATAAATCTCGAACGCGAAACCGCCCAACACGAGAATCGGAGCCAACGTAATCCGCCGGAAACTGAACATCTCTTCATTGAACACGTTCGGATCGTCGCTACCGCCTCCGGCCATCAACACGAAACCCAGTACGATCACCGCAAAGCCGATCAGCATCAGTTTATAATTCTGCATACCGAGCGGCAGATTGTTCTTCTGCTCCTCGGTCACGGCAGGAGCGGCCGTTTTCTTCTTGGCAACCATATCGATTTCTCTTTATTAATACATATATATACCGGACGTTTTCATTCGGACGAACTTACGTACCGCAAAAGTAGTGAATATAACCGAAATCACCACACCCCCGACGATCATCGCCCCCATGATCTGCAGGATCTGTATGTTCTGCCCCGTAAACCGCAACTCGGGCAATCCTTCATGGATCCCGACGATCATTCCGGCAAACATCGCACAGGCAATCAACCCGGCCAGAATGCCCTGACGGACGCTGCTTCCCACAAAAGGCCGCATGATGAAACCCGGGGTTGCCCCCACCAATTTCATGGTATTGATCGTATAGCGTTTGGCAAATACCGTCACACGAATCGTATTGTTAAGCAGGATGAGTGAAATGATGAGCAGAGTCCCTCCGAACAGCAGCAACACGAGGTTGAACGTATTGAGGTTCGAGCTGATCTGTTCGATCACATTACGCTGATAGACCACCTCATCGACTCCGGTCCAGCTTAAGGCAGTCCGTTCGAGCGTCTGAATCGCCCCTTTATCCGACGAACGGGCATTGAGCGTCACTTCGAACGCATCGGGCAACGGATTCTGCTCGAGAAACTCGACGAAATCATTGCCTATGTATGCCGCGAACTCCTCGGCTGCAGCCTCTTTCGAGACGAACTTCACCGCCTTGACCGTCTCCTGGTCCTCAAGCCGATGCTGTATTTCATCACGCTGTTCTGGAGTCAGCCCATCCTTCAGCATCACATGGACAGTCACACTCTCCTTCATCCGTTCGGTCGCACTCATCGCATTGAATATCAGAAAGCTCACTGCACCCAACAAGAACAGCACCAATGCGATGCTCACAGTCGAGATGAAATACGAATTGCGGACCTTACGACGCAATTTACGGCTATTCAACGGTACTGCCATCTTTTCGTTTCACTTTACGGTTATAGATTATTGACCAGACTGCGGCGACCACGACCAAAATCAGAATCACCACCGAGGACCAAAGCGTAATCCCCGATAAAAGGGCAAAGTCAGGTGCACGGAAACTGAACACCACGGTATGCGTTCCGGCGGGCAGGACCATGGCGCGCAAGATATAATCAGCACGGAAATAATCAGCCGGTTGCCCGTCGATCGTTGCGCTCCATCCATGCGGATAATAAATCTCGGAAAAGACCGCCACTCCAGGAGCTGCCGCAGTATATGTATAAGTCAACCGATTAGCCCGATATTCCGTAAGCGCGATCTGCGCCGAAGAATCGGCCACCCACTGTACCCCGTCCAACTGATCGGCAAAACGCCGGTCGACCACCGCCACACGGCGCGTATCGAGCGTATCGAGCGCTCCGATCTCGGCATCGGCCCCATCGACCCAATCGACCCGGTCCACAAACCATGCCGCGCCATTGGCTTCGGGGTTCAGTTGCGCGACCGGCTGTCCGCTCGTCTTATCCTGTACGATGAAATAACGGGTATTCAGCATATTGAAAACCCCCATATGCATCTGAGAGAGATGCCGTTCGATCACATCCTGATAACGCTGCAATTTGGCCCCATGATATCCGCCCACCGAACGGTGATAATAGGAGGTCGTCGCATCATTGAACGGGCTGACCGTCGTATTGAATACACGGAACCCGAGCGTCGAATCGGCCATGATCTGCTGATCGGCGGCCGTGGGCTGCATCTGGGTTTTCCGCTCTTCGACAAACTTGCTCTGTGGCAGAAAACGGGCATTGACCGGCAGCATATCGACCGTAACCAGGAAAACAAGCCCCGTTGCGAACATCCACTTTTTGATTTTGCCTGCATAGAACAACCAAACCACACCGGCCGTCAGCAACACGAACACCAGCGACCGTAACGCATCGGCCCGCATCATCGCGGCCCGTTCGGTACGCATGGCAGTCAGCACGTCGTCGGGCAACTGTCCGGCCAACTGGGCATCGAACGGAGCCGTAAAACTCATCACGGTTCCACCCAATATCCAAAACAACAAGGCCACCCCACCGGTGATACCCGTCGCATATTTCATTCCACGCAGAAAACGCTCACGGGAGATCGCACCGAATCCATTTCCCACACTATTCGCCCCCGGGGTGCTGCCCGCATTCTGCTGCCGCCACAGCGCATTGACCACCAACGCAGCAAGAAACGGCACACTCCATTCAGCAATCACCAGAATCATTGACACCGTACGAAACTTGTTGTACGCCGGGAAATAATTGAAGAACAACTCGGTCAGCCACATCAGATTCCGCCCCCACGACAACAAAAGGGCCAGCACGGTAATCACCAGCACCCACCATTTAGACCGTCCTTCTAGTAAGAATAGCCCCAGAACACACAGGAAGATCGCCACGGCACCGAGATATGTCGGTCCCGAAGTGACCGGCTGATCACCCCAATACGCTGGCAACTGCGCCGCCAGATTACGGGCATTATATGGAGCCAACGCATCGGCCACAGCACCATCCTCCGCAAAGCCTCTGTCCGACGATCCGCCCATCAAATTGGGGATAAACAAGTTGAAACTTTCGGTCCGGCCATAGCTCCATGCCGTTGCATAATCGAGGTCGAGACCTCCCGCATCCGATTCAGAGGTTCCCTCGCGCAACTCACTGCCCCCACGGATCGTCTCGGGTGTATGTTGCTGCACATACCAAAGCGGAGCCGCATTCGACCCGACGGCCAATACCCCGGCCAACAGCAACAACCCCGTTGTTTTTGCAAAACGGGGCAGCGCATGACGTCGAACCACCTGTATCAATTCATTGATCCAAAAGGCAGCGACGATCATCAGGAAATAGTATGTAATCTGCGGATGGTTCGCAGCGATCTGTATTGATCCGAAAAGCGCAGTCAGTGCAGCACCGAGCCACATGTTGCGCCGATACGCATAAAACACGGCGCCCAAAACAAGAGGAGCAAAGGCCAGGGCCACCATTTTGGTAATATGCCCCGCTCCAATGATAATGAAGAAATAGGTCGAAAATCCGTACGCCAATGAGGGGGCGATCGCCACCCATGGGTTGATGCCGATCAACAGCAACATTACGAAAAATGCCGCCATCGCAATAAAGATCAGCGCCGCGGGTTGTCCCATAAAATAGAGGATCTTGGAAGCCCGCTGAATAATGAGGCTATCATAGCCCATATTGATAAGATACGCGGGCATACCGCCGAACATGTTTCCCGTCCATTGCGGATCTTCGCCGTAGGCAGCACGGTGTTCGACAATATCGCGACTCATCCCCTCGTACTGCACCACATCATGCTGACGGAGCGTACGGCCTTCGTATTGAGGCACGAAATAAATACCCGTAATCACTATGAAACATGCCAACGCCACCACATAAGGCAACCACCGGCGTAGCTGGAATTTATTCATCTGACGAAACGATTTGGAGAGAAACCAACCTCCATTAAATTATGCAAAGTAATAAAAAATAGTTGAGATATCACGAATCTCTCCGATTTTTGCTTTACATTTGTAGCTATTATTTCTGACCACATGCCGACACTCACTCAAATACAAGAGCCCATTCGATGCGAACTCGAACGGTACGATGAATTTCTCGTACGCAACTTTCGCAGCGAGAGTCGGTACGCCTCAGCTGTGATGGAGTACATTTTCAACACGCGGGGCAAACAATTACGTCCGCTAATCGTTCTATTGTCGGCAGCCCTCAACGGTTCGATCAGCGAACGGAGCTACGAAGCAGCCATGTTCGTCGAGATGATCCACACGGCGTCACTCGTCCACGACGACGTAGTCGACGAAGCCGACCTGCGACGCGGACATCCGGCCGTTCACACATTGTGGGGATCACACACGGCGGTACTCATGGGCGACTACCTTTTTGCCAAAAGTTATTCGCTCTGCATGGAACGAGGGGCTACGGACATCGTTTCACTGGTCACCCGGGCAATCGGCTTGGTATGCGAAGGCGAACTCGACCAGACCGAACAGGCCGAACGACTCGAAATGACCCGCCAAATCTATTTTGACATCATCTATAAAAAGACAGCCTCGCTGATTTGTGCGGCAGCTACGGCAGGGGCCCTCTCTGCCGGGGCATCCGATACAGCCATGGCTCAAATGAAGCTATACGGAGACAATCTGGGAATCGCTTTTCAAATCAAAGACGACATTCTGGATTACACTCCGAATGCAAAAACTGGGAAACGATCCTGCAACGACCTCCGCGAGCGAAAAATCACCCTTCCGCTGCTCCATGTACTCGAACACGCCTCGGAAACGGAACGCAAGACATTGCTCGACCGGTTACGCAACATCCATAACGAGCCCCGAAACGTCGATGTGCTCTATGATGCCGTCCTGGCAGGAGGGGGGCTGGAAGAGGCCGACCGCACAATGCGCACCTATTGCGAACAGGCACGGCGGGCACTGGATATTTTCCCTGAATCTCCGGCACGCAAGGCCTTGCTCGATTTGTGCGACTATATCGCCGAACGGGACAGATAACCCATGGCTTGTACGAACACCGTCCAGACCTTTCGTATGCGAACCTTACTGACTCTGATTTTGATTTTAACAGGAATAGCCAGCACGTATGGCTTTTCTGAAATTCCCGACGAATACCGCCTCGAAACAACCGCCGATTACCGGGCACTGGAACCCCAGATACGCGAAGCTATCGCCTGGCTCGTCACCACTCCGCTCGACATGGAACATGCACCGGAACGAGAACGTACGGCACGTTTTTTTCTTGCGTGGCTCGAAGGCAATCCCGATGCGCACATCTCATGGGATGAAAAAACCGCCGAATTGATCGGTCCCGACCGCAGCGGCCATCTGATCTGCATATTTTGGGCCGGATATACGGAATATGCCCTCACACACCAGGCCTGGGACGACCGCGTGAAATGCACCACCGCAGGACTCGAAACCGTCGTCGCGTTTCACGATCGCAACCGCGAGTTAATGATCGACAGTCCGACGCTCGATCATTACAGAACACTGATCGCCGACAAAAAACTATTGAAATTCGTGCGTAAACACCTCAAATAGACGCATCAAACACCCCTTCTGTGCGAACGGGATCGACTAGGCAAAACAACTTCTATCGTTTCGTTGTCCGATCCACACTGAACACGATCAACAGGCAGAAAAAGATAATAATGATAGCCCCCGCAATGATCAGGATCCCGAGATTTTCGGCCAAGTGATCCGAGATACCGAACACTTTTTGAATAAAGGGAGGTTTGACCTGTTGAAACAGCAAACCGAGCACCGAAGCAGCCGACAACAAAGCCAGAATCACATTGAGTTTACGGGCCTGACGCAATTTATGCGCATCACTGATCTTTGCCAGCGCATCATCGACATAACGCATGATCACATCGAGCGAAGCGGTCTGCCGTTCAAATTCGAACCTGCGTGCCATATCGTCGGCAATATTCCGGTACAACGGCAAACGGATCGCATCGAGATAGAGCCAGGCATTGGTAATATGCAAACGTTCCACGGCATTACGATCGAGCGCCTGCTCGACATCGTCCGAGCTGGCACGCGCAGACAAGGCTGCCGATTGCCGGCGAAACGATGCCATGGTATCGGTCAACGCATACTGCCGAACCAAGGTCGCTTCGAGCAGCACCCACAATTCGGGCCATCGGTATTGGTCCTGTGCAATATGCCAATCAATGGGGAGATCCCCGTTTTTCCACAGATCCATCGACAGATAAAGACACACATTCGCATTGAGGACCAACAGTTCGTCACGTCCGGTGGCGATATTGCCCTCGATCACCCGGTCAGCCATTTTTTGCCGTCCCATATGCCACTCATCCGGGAGCAACTGCAACAAGCCGTTGATTTCCAGCGCCATTTTATCAGAGACCGTTGAAATGACTGTTCCTCGATCCATGGTACGGAAAGTAGCATCACAATCAGTGAAATCTCTGACATCCAGAAAAGTATAATACAGATCGGGACTATTCATCGGTTCGTGTTCCCCTACAAGGAACTGTTTGTAATGCCGCTGCACTTCGCGCAACGACAACCCGTCGACGCTACCTGACATATGCCCCAGGTCACCAATCGTCACCCCATTGCACATGCAGTCATCGGCCCCCCACAGCGTATCGTTTCGATCGAGCCACGACGCCTCGGACTGAGGCTGAATATTGAACGCGGCCAGTAGAATCAAATCGTCGGTCGACAAGGCCGACTGGTCACAACAAGAATCATCGACCGACATCGAATAGCGAACCACAGCCGTATGATCAAAATAGACCGCAGCCGACACATCAACCCGGGCCTTCAATTTCGAGCGGGGACTCTCAATAGAACGTTTCAAACGAGCCGATACATCGAATCCAGGTAATTCATATTCCCGAACCCGGAGGTTCACTCCATCTGCCGTACGTTTTTTATCACCATGAACCGTTATAGGCTCTTCCACGGCTCCGAACAACATCCGGCGCACGCCATCAGTCTTCTCCGTCCGGAACCGGGCCAGCTGCTCGCTTCGGCCAAACGATTCGCCCAACGAAAAAACATGCAACCAGACTAAAGTCAGATCATGGTATTCCAATCTGTTCATTCGATTATTTCGTCAACTACGGACCCGTAACTGCACCTGCATCCCGGCGCCATTCGGGAAAGCGCTATTACGTTATACAATTATCCCGGAGGGGAACTTTCTGAAGATATACAACTGCATTTCAACCGACATTCTCACCTCACGGCGCATTACGCTCTGCACAAACGGCACGAACAATATCCCTCTCAAACCCATCATCCATTCTTTCGGCCGTCACTGCTTGAGTAACGAGAAATAGAGATCGAGCAATGCCTTGGCTGCCACGAACGAACTCATCTTATCGTCGAGCACCAATGATTCGTAACGGGCAATCTCGCGTTCCACGGTCGGATTCTGGTAAAAACTTTCCTTGAGCGCTTCGCCGATCGTTTCATACATCCAATATTTGGACTGCTGGCGACGGTTCGAGGCATAATACCCATTCTTCCTGATAAATTTCAAAAAGTCCTCTACGCCGTTCCATATATCGGCAAGACCGGTTCCCTCGACAGCCGAACAGGTATACACGCGAGGTTTCCACCCGGAATCGGGCATCGGGAACAACCGCAAGGCACTGGCAAAATGGGCTTTTGCCATTTCGGCACGCGGGATATTCGATCCATCGGCCTTATTGATGGCGATCATATCGGCCATCTCCATGATTCCACGCTTGATGCCCTGCAATTCATCGCCGGCACCTGCGATCTGAATCAACATAAACATATCGACCATCGAGTGGACAGCCGTTTCGGACTGACCTACGCCCACCGTCTCGATAAACACCACATCGAAACCTGCCGCTTCGCACAGGATCACCGTTTCGCGGGTTTTGCGCGCTACACCGCCCAACGATCCTGCGGAGGGAGAAGGACGGATGAAAGCCCGCGGATTGGCCACAAGCGTCTCCATACGGGTTTTGTCGCCCAAGATCGAACCACCGCTCCGTTCCGAGCTCGGGTCAATGGCCAGCACCGCCAATTTGTGCCCCAAACCGGTCACCATACCGCCGATCGCCTCAATAAACGTCGATTTTCCGGCACCCGGGACCCCCGTGATACCGATACGGACCGATTTTCCTGCATGAGGCAGACACCGTTCGATAATTTCCTGGGATTGAGCATAATGTTCGGGACGTACACTTTCGATCAACGTGATAGCCTGCGCCAGCACCGTAATATCCCCCGCCAAAATACCCTTGACATAATCATCCGTGGTCAACACTTTACGGCGCACACGGTGATACCCCGGATTCACGACCGGAGGTTGATCGACACCTGCATTGATAATCAGCGCACTATCTTCATGTTCCCGTTTATGATGTTCTTCAAAATGTTCCATTTTCTCGCGTACTTATTACATTTTACCATACGACCGTTCACCGACCACACTCTACTATCATACCCAATTCCTTCGTATCACACACGTATTTTCGTTTCCGACCTTCTCCTCTACCACCATGACGTGACATACCGTCCTCTGCAAACAAACTTTCTCCGTCACTCGCACGACCGTCCCTCTCTACAATACCCCGAAAAGTTGATCCTCTTCAAACATCGAGGCATTGCCCGACCAGACCACTCGTCCTCGCCGATCAATAAGCACTCCGAAAGGGACATATTGCACATCGAATGCTACACAGGTTTTTCCTCCATCATCATACCCTACCAGTAATGCTTCTCTTTCACCGATGAGCGGCGCTATCTTTTCGGGAGATTCCCTTACAACGAGCACGACATCCAAATTATCACGGTATTTGTGAGCCAGCGCTTTCAGCACCCCGATACGTTTGACACTCGGGGCACTAGACGAAACAACAAACTCGACCATACGGGGCCTTCCTTCGACAGGTACCGCCCCATCGACCCATTTGGCTACTTTCAATTCAGGCGCCTTCTCGCCAATCACCAACCGTTGCGCATCGGCTACCGCGACGACAACCACCGCCAATAACCAGGTCAGTACCATTCGTTTCATAGGCATTCTATTTTTCAATATACCCACAACGCACTCACCATCAATCGTCCGCCGACGACTCCTTTCCAGAGTCCTTCGGGCAAGACTCTGAGGCGAAGATACGAAAATTTATTTGAATCGTAACGGCGGTCATCTCGGCGGAATATATTAAATTTACCGGCGTTCGGGATCAAAATTAGCTTACGATGATAATCGGATTCGACGCAAAACGCCTATTCTTCAATGGGAGTGGACTTGGAAATTACAGCCGTGACACGGTCACCATACTCAGTCGTCACATGCCGGATGACAAACTGGTTCTCTTCTCCCCCCGTCCGGGTAACCGATACGGTTTTGTCCTCCCTCCGAACGCAGAGACCTATTGTCCGACCGGTCTGTCGGCTCGATTCCCCTCCTTGTGGCGCAGTTACGCGATGGCCCGCGACATCCGCCGCAACCGGATCGACATCTATCACGGGCTGAGCAACGAACTGCCAGCCGACATCCGACGAAGCGGAGCACGCAGTGTCGTGACGATCCACGACCTGATTTTTGTCCGCATGCCCGAACTATATAAGCCTATAGACCGTCTACTGTATACACGGAAATACCGGCGCAGTTGTCAAAACGCCGACCGTATCATCGCCATCAGTCTCCAGACCCGCGACGATCTCGTGAACGTATGGGGGATCGATCCAGCCAAAATCGACGTCGTTTACCAGGGCTGCAGTCCGATTTTCTATGCTGCGGCCGATGCCGAACACAAAGCCGCCGTCCGGACACGATATCGGCTGCCCGAACGCTACATTCTCAGCGTCGGGACCATCGAACCACGCAAAAACCTGATGCTTACGGTCAAGGCAATGGCTATGGGCAACCTGAACATCGACCTGGTCGCCTGCGGACGCCGAACCCCCTATGCCGACCAGATCGAACAGTACGCCCGCGAAAAGGGGATCGCCCATCGCGTGCACCTGCTGAACAACGTGAGATTTACCGATCTGCCGGCTATCTACCAAATGAGCCAGGTCATGGTATACGCCTCCTTTTACGAAGGCTTCGGAATCCCGATCCTCGAAGGGCTCAACAGCGGCATTCCGGTGATCACGTCCCAAGGTGGCGTATTCCCCGAAACAGGAGGCGATGCCGCACTGTACGTAGATCCATACAATGCGGAAGCGATGCTCGATGCCCTACAACGCACACTCGGCGACACGGCACTACGAGAAACCATGATCCGCAAAGGTTACCAATACGCCCAACACTTCCGCGAGGCCCAAATCGCCCAGAACCTTCTCGGGGTATACCAGAAACTCCGTTGAGTCCTATTTTTCGCATTTTCTTATCATTTCGTTAAAAAGCAGAAAAAACAAAAAAAATGCGCTGAATTTCCATTTTTTCCACCTAATTTTGTAGGATTCGTGTAAGGAGGCAGAAAATCAACAAGCAAGAAACTGATAACCAAATAAATAAACCAATAAAACTTTTTATCATGGATATTTCACATATCGAACACATCGGCATCGCAGTTAAAAGTCTCGACGAAGCTATTCCTTACTGGGAAAATGTACTGGGTCTGAAATGCTACAACATCGAAGAGGTAGCAGACCAGAAAGTTAAAACCGCCTTTTTCAAAGTAGGTCAGACTAAGATCGAACTTCTCGAACCGACATCAGAAGAGAGCACGATTGCAAAATTCATCGAAAAGAAAGGACAAGGCGTACACCACATTGCCTTTGCTGTTAACGGCATTGAAAACGCATTGGCTGATGCCTCAGAAAAAGGCGTTCAATTGATCGACAAAGCGCCCCGAGGAGGAGCAGAAGGTCTTTCGATCGCATTCCTGCACCCGAAATCGACCTGCAGCGTACTGACCGAGCTTTGCGAAGACAAAAACAAATAATCCGACGAAACGATGAGCGACAACAAAGAAAAGATCCAGGAGCTGATCCACCGCCGCGAAGAAGCCAAACTCGGCGGAGGACAGAAACGTATCGACTCCCAACACAAGAAGGGTAAATATACGGCACGCGAACGCATCGAGATGTTCCTCGACGAGGGCAGTTTCGAAGAGTTCGACATGTTTGTCACCCACCACTGCCACAATTTCGGCATCGACAAGGAGACCTATTACGGCGACGGCGTAGTAACCGGTTACGGTACAGTCGATGGCCGACTGGTTTACGTATTCGCACAGGATTTCACGGTATTCGGCGGTTCGCTGTCCGAATCTTTCGCCGCGAAAATCTGCAAAGTGATGGATATGGCCATGAAAATGGGTGCTCCGCTGATCGGCATCAACGACTCGGGTGGTGCGCGTATCCAGGAAGGCGTCAACAGCTTGAGCGGTTATACCGAGATTTTCCAACGTAATATTCTCGCATCGGGCGTCATTCCGCAGATTTCGGCTATTTTCGGTCCTTGCGCAGGAGGTGCAGTCTACTCGCCGGCCCTCACCGATTTCATCGTGATGAGCAAGGGGATCAGCTATATGTTCGTGACCGGCCCGAAAGTGGTGAAAACCGTTACGGGCGAAGAGGTGACACAAGAGCAGCTCGGCGGTGCATCGATCCATGCAGCCAAAAGTGGTGTGGCCCACTTCGTGACCGACACCGAAGAGGATGGTCTCGCCCTGATCCGCAAACTGATCAGCTACCTGCCACAAAACAACCTCGAAGATGCTCCACTGGCCGTCTGCGACGATAATATCGACCGACTCGAGGACGCACTCAACGAGTTGATCCCCGACAATCCGAACAAACCGTACGATGTATTGGATGTCATCCACGCTATCGTCGACAATGGTGAATTTTTGGAAAGCCAGCGTCTTTTCGCGCCGAATATCGTTACCGGTTTTGCCCGCTTCAACGGACAGAGCGTCGGCATCATCGCCAACCAGCCCAAATACCTGGCCGGCGTACTCGACATCAACGCTTCGCGCAAGGCAGCTCGCTTCGTACGCTTCTGTGACGCCTTCAACATTCCGATCGTTACCCTGGTCGATGTCCCCGGCTTCCTGCCCGGTACGGCACAAGAATATGGTGGCATCATTATCCATGGGGCCAAACTGCTGTTCGCATACGGCGAAGCCACTGTACCTAAAGTGACGATCATTCTGCGCAAAGCATACGGCGGAGCATACTGTGTGATGAGTTCGAAACATCTGCGCGGCGACATCAACTACTCGTGGCCGACAGGTGAAATCGCCGTGATGGGTCCCTCGGGAGCTATCGAGGTTCTGGCTTCGAAAGAGATCGCAGCGATCACCGATCCAGAAGAACAAGCCAAATTCAAAGCGGAAAAAGAAGCCGAATATCGCAACACATTCGCCAATCCGTATGTGGCAGCCAAATACGGCTACATTGACGACGTGATCGAGCCACGCAACACACGTTTCCGTATCATCCGGGCTTTGCAGTCACTCGCGACCAAGAAATTGTCTAACCCTGCCAAGAAGCACTCAAACATTCCGTTGTAGCATGAAAAAGTTCACCGTATTAGGCATTTTCCTGCTACTGGCTACGGTCGGTCTGGCCCAGAATATCCGCGATGTACGCATCAACGAGATTCTGGTCAAGAACGTCGACAACTACGAAGATGACTACGGCAAACGTATCGGGTGGATCGAACTCTACAATACGGGTCATGCCAAAGTCAACCTCGGAGGGGCCTATCTTACCGTCAAACGTGGCGATAAGACGTTGACCTACCGGATACCCAAGGGAGATGCCCGGACCGTACTCGGCCCGCAGGATTACATGATATTCTTCTGCGACGGATCGTCGACAAAAGGGGTGTTCCACACCAACTTCACACTCGACCAGACCGGTTTCATCGCATTGTTGGACGCTAGCGGCAAAGGCGCCGCCATTGACTCGGTCTCGTACAACGTTGCGGACCAGGAACCTGATATTTCAATGGGTCGGATCGAAGACGCAGACGGGAATATCGTCTTCACCAAACTGTCAATGACCACGCCCCGTGCAACCAACGAGGTAGCGGAGAAAGTTCCACACCACGAGATGTTCCGCCAGATGGACCCAACAGGTATTGGCATGACGATCACGGCTATGTCTGTAGTCTTCACGGCGTTGATCTGTCTTTATTTAGTCTTTCGCACATTGGGTAAGCTCAGTATGCGGCTGACGCGTAGTAAAGGGACACAAGACAAGGCCACCGACAAATCGGCCACCATAGCTGCAAAGCAAGGTTCCGAGCTGACGAGCGATGAAATCGCAGCCATCGGTATGGCCCTGTATCAATACGAGAACGATTTGCATGATATCGAATCGACCGTATTGACCTTCAATCGCACGGCAAAGGCCTACTCTCCGTGGAGCTCCAAGATATACGGGCTCCGGCAATTACCCAATAAAAAATAAGATTACGATCCATGAAGAGTTATAAGTTTAAAATACACGGAAACGAATACGTTGTCGAGATCAACAATATCGAGGACAACACCGCAAACGTCACCGTCAACGGGACCGCATACGACGTTGAAATCGAAGGGAAAGCCCCGAAAGCGACGAAAACGCCGAAACTGGTTCAGAGTGTGGCTGTACCTTCAACCGATGCCCATCCAGCAGTGGCTAAAACCTCCTCACCGGCCGCAGGCGCAGGAGCAGTCAAGAGTCCGCTGCCAGGGGTGATTCTCGACCTGCAAGTCAAGGTGGGTGATACGGTAACTGTCGGCCAAAGACTGTTGGTACTCGAAGCCATGAAAATGGAAAACAACATCGACTCGGACAAAGCCGGCGTCGTACGCGAAATCAAAGTTAACAAGGGCGATTCCGTTCTGGAAGGCGATGTCCTGCTAATCATCGGATAATTATGCTGGCAGAAGTATCAAACACCGGGTTCCTCGAATTCATGGGGAACAACATCCGGGAATTCATCAGCTTCACCGGTTTCGCCAACGTAACTTGGGGGCACCTTGCCATGATCCTGGTAGGATGTTTCTTCATCTTCCTGGCAATCCGGTACAAATTCGAGCCGATGTTGCTCGTACCGATCGGATTCGGTATCCTGGTGGGCAACATCCCGTTCTACCCCGGCATGGAGGTCGGCATCTATGAAGACGGCACCGTGCTCAACTACCTCTATTTTGGAGTTGTCAAGGGTATCTATCCGCCTTTGATCTTCCTCGGTATTGGGGCCCTCACCGACTTTTCGGCCCTCATATCGAACCCCAAACTGATGACAGTGGGTGCCGCAGCACAGCTCGGTATCTTCGGAGCCTACATCATTGCGCTGCAACTCGGATATACGGCTGCCGAATCGGGCGCTATCGCCATTATCGGCGGTGCGGACGGACCTACGGCAATCTTCCTTTCGTCGAAACTCGCTCCGGACATGATGGGAGCCATCGCGATCTCGGCCTACTCGTATATGGCCCTGGTTCCGCTGATCCAACCGCCCGTCATGCGCCTGCTCACCACCAAGAAAGAGCGTTTGATCCGCATGAAACCACCCCGTCCGGTATCGCAACTCGAGAAGATTCTCTTCCCGATCATCGGCTTGTTGCTCACTGCATTCCTTGTACCTTCGGGCCTTCCGCTGCTGGGTATGCTCTTCCTGGGCAACCTGCTTCGTGAGAGCGGCGTAACACGTCGTCTGGCGACGACCGCGGGCGGTCCGCTGATCGATATCGTCACGATTCTGATCGGTCTGACCGTGGGTGCCTCGACACAAGCCACCACATTCCTGACACCGAAATCGCTCGGAATCTTCTTCCTCGGAGCTATTTCGTTCGTGATCGCCACGTTCGGCGGCGTCATGTATGTCAAGATCCTCAACCTGTTCCTCAAACCGGGTAACAAGATCAACCCGCTGATCGGTAACGCAGGTGTGTCGGCAGTGCCGGCAGCAGCGCGCGTATCGCAAGACATGGGTATCAAATATGACCGCACGAACTACCTGTTGATGCACGCCATGGGGCCGAATGTGGCCGGTGTGATCGGCAGTGCCGTGGCCGCGGGCGTACTGCTCGGGTTCCTCGGAGGTTGATCGGACGAGTCAACGAACTTTCGAAAAAACATTCCGGCCAATCCGACCGGAATGTTTTTTTATAGAAACACTTCCGCCTCCATGTAGAATGCCCTACCGTATCCATCAAAATCATTCTGACACCGACCGTATTTCACAAACAAATTCGTATCTTTGCCATCTAATCGAAAAGGAGTCACACAATGTTTGAAAACCTGACCGACAAACTCGAACGCTCGTTTAAATTACTCAAGGGCGAGGGCAAAATCACCGAAATCAATGTAGCCGAAACGCTCAAGGAGATTCGGCGCGCATTGGTCGATGCCGATGTAAACTATAAGGTAGCCAAGACGTTCACCGATGACGTGAAACGTAAGGCCCTCGGTGCCGACGTGCTGAAATCCGTCAAGCCGGGGCAGATGATGACCAAGATCGTCCGCGACGAACTGGCGGCCCTGATGGGCGGTACGATGACCGACATCAAGCTGGAAGGCAACCCCGCCGTCATTCTGATTGCCGGACTTCAAGGTTCGGGTAAAACGACATTCTCAGGGAAACTGGCCAACTTCATCAAGAGTAAGAAAGGCCGCCAGGTGCTGCTTGTAGCAGGAGACGTCTACCGTCCTGCAGCGATCGACCAACTCAAGGTACTTGGTACGCAGATCGGTGTCGAGGTCTATACTGAGGAGGGAAACCAAAATCCGGTACAGATTGCCGAGAACGCGATCAGCCACGCCAAATCGAACCATATCAATACGGTAATCGTCGATACGGCAGGACGTTTGGCTGTCGATCAGGAGATGATGAACGAGATCGCCGCGCTCAAAAAGGCGATCAACCCCAGCGAAACACTTTTCGTGGTCGATGCGATGACCGGACAGGATGCCGTAAACACCGCACGCGAATTCAACAA
>CASDSC010000159.1 GCA_949283215.1 uncultured Alistipes sp.
AAGAAACAACGAACCCTCGACAAGGTGATTACCGATTTTTTTGAGCAGATCGTCTATTCGATCAACCAACCCACGGGAGCACGCAACTTCCAGGCAGTATTCTGGAACATATCCTATTACGACCGCTACTATTTCGAGAGTCTGTTCGGCAACTTCATTTTTCCGGACGGTAGCAAACCCGATTGGGATTCGCTCAACTGGCTGCAGAAACGCTTCATGAAGTGGTTCAACCGGGAACGGACCCGTACCGTACTTACTTTCCCTGTCGAGACGATGGCCTTGCTGACCGAGGACGGCGAACCCAAAGACCGGGAATATGGCGACTTCACGGCCGAGATGTACGCCGAAGGACACTCCTTTTTCACCTACATGAGCGACAATGCCGATTCGCTGAGCAGCTGCTGTCGTCTACGGAACGAGATCACGGACAACGGTTTTAGCTACACTCTGGGAGCAGGAGGCGTTTCGACAGGGTCGAAAAGCGTACTGACGATCAACCTGAACCGTTGTATCCAATATGCGGTCAAAAAGGGGATGCCCTACCAATTTTTCCTCGAAGAGGTGGTCGATCTGGTCCATAAGGTACAGATGGCCTACAATGAGAACCTCAAGTACATGCAAAATAAAGGGATGCTGCCCTTGTTCGACGCGGGCTACATCAACATGAGCCGTCAATACCTGACCATCGGGGTGAACGGTCTGGTGGAAGCGGCCGAATTTTTGGGGATCGAGATCAACGACAACCCACAGTATGCGGAGTTTGTCCAGGAAGTATTGGGAACCATCGAACGATATAACAAAAAGTATCGGACCAAGGATGTGATGTTCAACTGCGAGATGATTCCGGCCGAGAATGTGGGGGTCAAGCACGCCAAATGGGATAAACGCGACGGCTATCGGGTCAACCGCGACTGTTACAACAGCTATTTTTACATTGTTGAGGACCGTTCGCTCAACATCATCGACAAATTCAAACTGCACGGCCGCAAATACATCGAGCACCTCACGGGTGGTTCGGCGCTGCATCTCAATCTCGAAGAGCACCTCACGAAGGAGCAATACGCCCAACTGTTGCGTGTCGCCACGCAGGAAGGGTGCAACTATTTCACGTTCAATATACCGAACACGGTTTGTAACGACTGCGGGCATATCGACAAGCGCAATCTGCAAGAGTGCCCTGCCTGTCACAGCCACAATCTCGACTACCTGACCCGCATCATCGGCTACATGAAACGTATCAGCAACTTTTCCCAGGCACGGCAAGAGGAGGCCGCACGACGTTATTATGCTTCGAGTAGCCAGTTATGATATCGTTTTCCAGGAGGTTCCGGGCCAGGTCACATTGGCCCTGAACCTTTCGTGCTGCCCCAACCGATGCCCTGGCTGCCACAGTCCCCATCTGCGGGAGGCGATCGGAGAGACGCTGGACGAAACGATGCTGACCGCCCTGCTCGAGCGGTACGGGAAAGCCATCACCTGCGTCTGTTTCATGGGCGGGGACGGTGATCCGGCAGGTATCGTTCAATTGGCAGCATGGGTACGCCAGAGTCCGTGGAGTTCATTGAAAACCGCGTGGTATTCGGGCAGGAGCAGTTTACCTGCCGGATTCGACACCTCGGTGCTTGACTACATCAAACTGGGACCGTACGTCGAATCGCTGGGCGGACTCGACCGTTCCACGACCAACCAGCGCTTTTTCCAGGTGACCGATTCCGGTCTGATCGACATTACGTATCGGTTTCAAAAAGAGAACAACCCCATCCGCAACAAAGACAACTGAACACTCTTTGCAGGCTTCTGTCACCCAAGCGGCCATTATCGTCCAACCGGTCATCAGTTCGTTCATGCCACCCAGCCGAAGTGGACGAAAAGGCCAATGAGAACGGAGCACCTTCAAAATTCTGCGTTTCCAAGATCCCGGACAGCAGGAGAATTCAGAGCTTTCACACAGTCCAGAGCGTCCACAAAAACGGAGGACAACCCAAACTTTCGAAACAGCCGAAGAAGCCTGAACGAACAAAGGAATCGGAACCATTGTTTGCTACTCAAGCCATTTCTTTGCTCGCGGCTCGCGCGCTAAGCTACCCTACTACAGTGATCTACGACCACCGAACAAGCCGTTCCCATCGTCCGGCACGTCCTATCGCCTACCGTGCCCTGTACTGATTAGCCGACATTCATCGACCGAAGCGCCCCGAAGTCAGGAAAAAGCACCCACGACACGTTCAAAGCGTTATCTTTTTCGTATCTTTGCCGCGACACGGCAGGGGAGTCCTGTCGCTGCCTGCATACGCAGGGGGAGGAAAGTCCGGGCAACACAGAGCGCCGTCCTTCTTAACGGGAAGACCTTCGCGAGGGGGTAGTCGTGTAACAGAAAAGAACCGCCCATGTTCCGAATAGGAAATGGGTAAGGGTGAAAAGGCGGGGTAAGAGCCCACCGGGGCGTATGGTGACATGCGCTGCCGTACACCTGACGGGTTGCAAGACCATGTATACCGACGTATAAGGGCTGCTCGTCCGATGTCGGGGGGTAGGTTGCTGACGATCTTGCGGGAGACCGTAAGGCTAGATAAATGACAGGAGTCTGTTGCGGCGTGAGCAGCATCAGATACAGAACCCGGCTTACATCCTCTGCCGTGTCTTTTTCAGATGAACACTTTCCGTTCCTTCGAGGCATAAGGAGGGAGCACAAGCATAAAATCGACCACGAGGGCTACTAGATTGCGGGGTCATCGGCAAGTGTCCGTTTGCCTTCAGGCGGACACGCCCGCCATGGGTACCGGTACCGATCACTACCTGCAGCTGCTGACTCATCTCGTAGTCGACGCATTTTGGGGACCATGAGACAAGACGACATACGCATTTCGGATTACAATTACCCGCTTCCGGAGGATCGGATCGCCAAATTTCCGTTACCGGAACGCGATCGTTCCAAACTGTTGATATACCGTAAAGGCGAAATTTCTGCACGCCACTTCAACGAAATCGGATCGGTTCTACCATCCGGGTCGGTTTTGGTATTCAACAATACACGGGTGATCCATGCGCGTTTACAGTTTTTCAAGGAGACCGGTGCCCGTATCGAGATTTTCTGCCTTGAACCGACACAACCGGCCGACTATGAACGTGCGTTTACGGTATGCGGCCAATGCCGCTGGAGTTGTATGATCGGCAATCTCAAAAAATGGAAAGAGGGAGCACTTCGGATACATTTTACATACGAGGGGAAGGATTACACGCTCAGCGCCGAGCGCTTGTCCCCATACGGCACAGGCCACGAAGTATTCTTTTCGTGGGATGCACCGCTCACCTTCGGCCAACTGTTGGAGCTTCTGGGACGCATTCCTATTCCGCCCTACCTCAACCGCGAGAGCACCGACGAGGATAATTCGCGCTATCAAACCGTCTATGCCCGCTTCGAAGGGTCCGTGGCAGCACCGACGGCTGGGCTTCATTTTTCGACCGGTCTGATCGACCGGTTAAAAGGAGACGGGATCGAATTCGATGAAGTCACGTTACATGTAGGTGCGGGGACATTTTTCCCGGTCAAAGTCGACGACGTCACGCAACACCAGATGCACACCGAACATTTCGAGGTCACACTCGAAACGTTACATCGTCTGCAAGCAGGCCTCGCGCCGGGTAGCGCAACGACAGCCGCCGCATCCTCGGACACAGCGGGGCCAACCCATCCGAAGGCCCACACGACCCACGCGGCTCCGGGACGTATCATAGCCGTGGGGACCACCAGTGTACGTACGCTCGAATCGCTGGCAGCCCTGGGTTGGCGCGTGCTACAGGAGGGGGATCCTCATCTCGAACGGACCGTTTCGCAATGGGAGATATACGATCTGCCGGACACCGTATCGGGCATCGACCTGCTTCAAGCCTTAAGCGACTACATGGAACGACATGACATGCCGCACCTCCAGGCGACAACGCAGATTATGATCATGCCCGGCTACCGTTTTCGGATCGTACACGGAATCATCACCAATTTTCACCAACCGCAGAGCACCCTGCTGCTATTGGTATCGGCATTTGTCGGCGAAGCATGGCGCGACATCTACCGCTATGCGCTCGCACACGATTTTCGTTTTTTAAGTTACGGAGACAGTTCGATTCTATTGGGAGACTAACGTCACTACACAGCCTCCACCGCCTCCGTTTGTGAAACGTCCTCTGCGTTGTCGATCGAAATGTCTGACAAGGCAGAGGACGAGTCTTCTTACACAGCGGGCATCGTGCCGACCGTACAAATTTTTCCAGCCGAACGATCAATACTCTTTGGGCGCGACCTCGCCCCGCAATACACGCAAGGTATTCAATGCGAGCGCTTCCATCTCATTCTCACCGGGGACAACCACCACCGGAGCGATCCATTGACTCATTCGGCGGATACGATCACACACCCATTCGTTATTGGCAATCCCACCCGTAATGATGATTGCATCGACACGCCCTTCAAGCACAGCAGCCATGGCACCGATCCACTTACCTACATTGTAGCACATGGCCTCCATGACAAGGGCAGCCTGTTTGTCGCCCTTTGCGACACGCGACAGAGCCACCCGCGTATCGTTGGTATCGAGATAAGCAACCAGTCCGCCTTTTCCACACAACATATGCCGGATCTCCTCTTCTGAGTATTTACCGTCGAAACACAGTGACACCAGTTGTCCCGTCGGCAGGCTACCGGAACGCTCGGGCGAAAAAGGTCCGTCGCCATCGAGCGCATTATTGACATCGACGACTTCACCCTGACGATGTGCCCCGACGGATACTCCTCCACCGAGATGAGCGATTACCAGGTTCATTGATTCATACGCTTTTCCGACCTGCTCGGCATAGGCCCGCGCAATGGCTTTTTGATTCAGCGCATGGAAAATCGACACGCGTTTAAACAGCGGATGACCGGCCACTCGGGCGACATCCTGCAATTCATCGACCACCACCGGGTCCGCGATAAAAGCTTGCGCGCCAGGGATCTGTGCAGCAATATACCGCGCCAACAATCCGCCGAGATTCGAGGCATGTTCTCCTAAGGGACTGTTTTTCAGATCATGCTCCAGCCGGTCGTTGACAGGATAGACCCCGGACGGAATCGGGCGGACCAGACCGCCTCTACCGATCACGGCATTGAGACTATGCAGATCGATTCCATTTTCACGCAAGGCCTCGACAATCAGTCCGTACCGGAATTCGAATTGATCCGTCACGTGAGCATAAGGGGCCAATTCTTCGGCCGTATGCCGCAACGTAACAGTAAACACTTCACGTTCATTATCAAAGACTGCGATTTTCGTCGAGGTCGAACCCGGATTAATCGCCAGTATACGATAAGTTTCCATATTTTAAGAATTCATTATATGCATTAATAGCCCGAACTATACCTCACTTTGCAGCCCCCCCCTTCGGTCCTGAGTTGACACGCTGTACACACCACTTGCAAGATTGCTCATAACGGACATAACACTTCTATCCCTTCGTCCTATTCATCCGATTACCAGACAACCCACTATACCCCCATGGATACAACCGTAGAAATCTATCCTGCGAGGGCGACCAAACAGGCGGCATGCCGTCTATTTTAACGGGCCGACAAGGCGGCGAGCGCGATCGAGTATAGTTTCGAAGCCATTGAATCGCCCCTCGAGGTCAGGACACAAGGCACTTTGGTTCCGACGACCATCCCGGCCAGTTCGGCATGAGCCAACTTCGTAGCCGATTTAAAGAACGCATTGGCCGCATCGATATTTGGGAACAGGAGACAGTCAGCATGTCCGGCCACCGGGCTGCTCAATTTTTTCGTACGCGCTACCTCTTCGAACAAAGCGACATCGAGCGCCAACGGGCCATCAGCAATTACCGGCCCCAACTGACCGCGATCAGCCATTTTTGCCAAGATAGCTGCATCGACACACGAAGGGATACCCGGCAACATCTGCTCCGTCGGAGTCACAAATGCCATTTTGGGGTTTTCATTTCCCAAAATACCCGCCGTACGGATCAGATACTTGGCGATGGCCACTTTCTGATTCAGATCGGGCGCAGGAATCACCGCCACATCGCTGGCCAACACCAACCGGGGATAATCCGGGAACTGCAATACCACCACATGGCTCAACACGCCCTTGGGGGGCAAGAGTCCGTACTCTTTATTGAGAATTCCACGCATGTACTTATCCGTCGAGACCAACCCTTTCATCAACAAATCGGCCTTTCCTTCATGAATGATTCTGACCGCCTTCTCCACACACCGCACATCGACAGACTCAGCGATCATCGTAAATTTCTGCGTATCGATTCCATTTTCACGACACACACGTCCGATTTCCTCGGGGTCGCCCACCAACGTAGCATCGACAATTCCCCGGTCAACCGCTTCGCTGACTGCTTGCAAGGTATGGCTGTCCTGCGCGTAGGCCACGACAAGCCGTTTACGCGGCCGATTTACGACCGCTTCGATAATCTGATCCAGTTTTGTAAACATATCGGTAAATTTTCTCTTCTACTTTACAGAATCTATGCCATGACGACGGCATACTTTCCCTTATGAAAAATCCTCCGCGCGCGATGCCGGAGGATTCTCGGTAGTTTGCAGCGGCATAATGCCGGAATAACCATTCCGGCTATTCGGAGCGTTTCTTAAGCAAACGGAACGTATCGGTAGCAATCACCAACTCCTCATTGGTTGTCACGACAGCTACCGTTACTTTCGAGCCCGGTTTCGAAAGGATCTTATCCTGCCCGCGAGTACCTTCGTTGGCCTGCTGATCGAATTCGAGCCCCATGAACTCCATTCCCGAACAAACGTAACGCCGCATTTCGGGTTCATTCTCTCCTACCCCACCGGTAAATACGATCAGGTCCACACCGCCCAATTCAGCGGCATAAGCCCCCACATATTTTTTGATTCGAGAGTTGTATATTTCGAGAGCTAGAATAGCGCGTTTGTTTCCTTCGCGGGCGCCGGCCTCTATATCCCGCATATCGGACGAAATATCGGTAATACCCAACACGCCTGATTTTTTGTTGATCATCTCGTGCAGACCCTGCCGGCTCAACTCAGCCTTTTCCCCGATGTAGATCAATGCACCGGGATCGACCTCACCGCAACGGGTACCCATCACCAAGCCGTCGACCGGGGTGAAACCCATCGAGGTATCGAGCGATTTTCCATTGAGTATAGCCGTAGCCGAGGCACCGTTTCCGATGTGGCACGTAATGATACGGGAATGTTCGAAATCGATACCGGTCATTGCACACGCCTTCTGCGCCACATATTTATGGCTGGTTCCGTGGAATCCATAACGCCGCACACGCAA
>CASDSC010000160.1 GCA_949283215.1 uncultured Alistipes sp.
ACGAAGGTACAGGAGTATATCGTGAACGAAGTGCAAGAGGTGTACCGTATGCAGGGTGTGAAGATCAATGACAAGCACTTTGAGGTGATCGTCCGCCAGATGATGAACAAGGTACAGATCCAGGATCCGGGAGATACTCGCTTCCTTGAAGAGCAGGTAGTCGACAAATGGGAGTTCATGGAGGTGAACGACGCACTGTATGACAAAGTTGTGGTAACGGATGCCGGAGATTCAACGGCTGTCAAACCGGGCGAGATTATCACAATGCGTCGTTTGCGCGATGAAAATTCGATGCTCAAGCGGAAAGACCTGAAACAGGTCGAAGCACGTGAAGCTGTACCTGCGACGTCGAATCAGATTCTGCAGGGTATTACCCGTGCCGCTTTGCAGACGAGCAGTTTCATGTCGGCAGCATCGTTCCAGGAGACTACTAAGGTATTGAATGAAGCCGCAATTCTCGGTAAGGTCGATCCGTTGGAAAAACTGAAAGAGAATGTGATCTGCGGACACCTGATCCCTGCAGGTACCGGTATTCGAGACTATGACAAGATTGTTGTAGGTTCGTTGGATGAATACAATGAGATGGTTGCTGGGAAATAAGTTGTACGGTCTAAAATGATAAGCGGGGCCGCCCTCATCAGAGGGCGGCCTCGCTTGTTGATCAGAAGATCGCATTGGAATTATATGAGCGATTGTCGTTTGTATTTGGCGTTTTTGTTATGTAGGCGTATCCGAAACTTGTATATTGGGATGTTTAGAATAATCAGAAGATTATATTGTTTTCAAAAGAAAGCCTAACTAGGCATCCTTTGTGAAGTACGGCCTTGTGAAATCAAAATATTTTTGTACTTTAGTTGCGCATTGGTAAGGTGCATTTTTTGAATTCATATAGCTCAATCGCCTCTGAATCACCACCTCGGAATGGAACGAGCTGTATAACACATGTTGGGAGTCCGCATACTGCGCAGACTTCTGCTTAATGTGTTATGGCTTGTGGTGAGCCAAGAAGCGTAGGCAAAATGTCTGCGCTTTTCTTTTTAGTTAAACATATGACATAATCTTGTTTGTGGCTATGTTATTAACCATATGTTTAACTAAAATATTCTGAAAATGAAAAAGTTATTTGGGTTGATGTTGCTATGCGCAATGATGGTTTTCTCGTTATCTTCTTGCTCAAAGGAAGAAGGGGTATCTACTTACACATTTAAATTTAATGCTCCTACACTTTGGGGCGACGCATCTGTTATTTTATTTGAATGTGATAACATTGGAGATAAAATAAACAGCAATTCTATTAAGTGTAAAAAGGGATATTCTAAAACATTTACAGCGAGAGAGGGTGCTGAAAGAGTCAAGGTTTATATTGATGGAAAGTGGGTTCAACAAGTGTTTATATTGAACAATGGAAGCAATACCAATATTGAAATAACAGGAAATACATTGATTGGCAAAGAAGAGCCATAATATTTCCCGCGATGAAGGATTAACAAGGGAAAGTTTAAAGTTATTGGAGTGGTTTATTTGTGGCAATACAGAAAAATGTAGTTATATACAACTTATTGTGTAGAATAGTAAATAAGTGCCGTAAATTAAATACAATATGCCCCTCATGTTATTGCAATAACTAGAACCCAATGGGGAATTTATGTGCGTATCTTGGATTAAGACTGGGGAGACGAGCCTTTGAATTATATGATGGTGTCCGGTTTAGAGCTGGACTATAGAGCGAGTTGTCTATTGGGACAGAATAATTTGTCGTTTAGCTTGAGGTAACAAATACAAAACGGGAGGCTTCTACCTCCCGTTTTGTATGTAAGCTCTGATGTCGCTATTGTAAAGCGTGGGCCAATACGTCATTGCAGGTAGTGACATATTGGAATGTCAACCCCTTGACATATTCGGGTTTGATCTCTTCAATATCCTTGCGGTTATTTTCGCTCAGAATAATCTCGGTAATACCGGCCCGTTTGGCTGCAAGGATCTTCTCTTTGATGCCACCCACTGGCAGTACTCGTCCCCGTAAGGTAATTTCACCCGTCATCGCAATACGATCTCGTATTTTACGTCCCGTATAGGTCGAGACGAGCGAGGTGAGCATCGTAACTCCGGCACTCGGACCGTCTTTCGGAATGGCCCCTTCCGGTACGTGAATGTGTACATCGTGTTGCTCAATCCGTTCGCGGTCGATTCCGAGTTCTGACGCATGCGCTTTTACCCATTGCAGGGCAATGGTCGCCGATTCTTTCATCACGTCTCCCAAGTTGCCGGTCATCGTGAGATTCCCTTTACCCGGGGTAAGGATCGATTCGACGTAGAGAATATCGCCTCCCACTTCGGTCCATGCCAATCCCGTCACGACTCCGACGATTCCCTGAACATCATATACGTCGTTCTGGTACCGTGGAATGCCGAGAATTTTTTCGACATCGGCAGGTTTCAGATCAACGGTGTACTCTTCGCCGAATCCGATATTTTTGGCTCGGTGACGGACGATTTTCGCCAGATTCTTGTCCAGGGTGCGCACGCCGCTTTCACGTGTATATTCCGATATGATTTTTTGTAATACGGGTACCGGAATCTTCAGTTGAGAAGCGGGGACCCCGTGCGCTTCGAGTTGTTTGGGCAGCAAATGTTTGCGCGCGATTTCGATTTTATCCTCGAGAATATAACCCGGTATGTTGATCATCTCCATACGGTCTCGAAGTGCCGGGTGAATATTGGCTACATTATTGGCCGTGGCAATGAACAGTACCTTCGACAGATCGTACTCAATATCGAGATAGTTGTCGTGGAAAGTCGTATTCTGTTCCGGGTCGAGTACTTCGAGCAGGGCCGAAGCAGGATCGCCATGATTGCTCATACCTACCTTGTCGACTTCATCGAGGATGATGACCGGATTCGATGAACCGCACCGTTTGATCGTTTGGATAATACGACCCGGCATAGCCCCGATATATGTCCGACGGTGACCGCGGATTTCGGCCTCGTCATGTAGCCCTCCGAGCGAGATACGTCCGAATTTACGTTTCAACGAGTCGGCTACCGATTTACCTAACGAGGTTTTACCGACCCCCGGAGGTCCATACAGACATAGGATCGGCGATTTGAGATCGCCTTTGAGTTTGATGACAGCCAGGTGTTCCAAAATACGTTCTTTGACCTCTTCGAGACCGAAATGGTCGGCGTCGAGACGGCGACGGGCTCGTTTCAGGTCGAGATTGTCTTTCGTCGTTTCATCCCAGGGCAGGTCAAGCATCAGTTGCAGGTAATTCATCTGCACGGAGTATTCCGCGATAGCCGGATTGATTCGTTCGAGTTTCAGCAGTTCCTTGTCGAACACTTCGCGAACTTCCTTGCTCCACTTCTTTTTCTCTGCGCGTTTACGCAATTCGTCGATATCTCTGTCTGCAGGATCTCCGCCTAATTCATCTTGAATCGTACGGAGCTGCTGTTGCAGGAAATATTCCCGTTGTTGCTGATCGATCTCTCGTTTTACCTTGCTCTGAATCTCGTTTTTGAGTTCGGCCATCTGCTGTTCGCGCACCAGAATCTCCAACAAACGGCGCGCCCGAGCCAGCAAGCCGGGTGCCTCGAGCAAATGTTGCCGATCGGCATCCATCAGGTCGAGATTCGAACAGATGAAATTGATGATACCGCGTTTGCTGTCGATGTTCTTGATAGCGAACGAAGCCTCTTTCGGCAGATTGCTCGATACATTGATGATGTTCAATGCGACATCGCGAATCGAATCGACCAAGGCGTTGAACTCAATATTGTTCTTGTCGGGTGTCGAATCCTTCAAAGCCATGACTGAGGCCGTGAAATAGGGTTCCGACGAAAGATATTTGGTGATTTCGATCTTTTCTAGTCCATGCAGGATAACCGTCAGATTTCCGTTTGGCATCTCGAGCACTTTGAGAATGCGTGCAGCAGTACCGATTTTGTATAGGTCATCCGGACCGGGATTCTCGACATCGGCTTCCCTTTGCAATACTGCGCCCAGGATGTTCCCGTTTTGTTCGACATCGCGAATCAGCTTCATCGAGCGTTCGCGCCCGACCGTGATCGGCGTGATCGATCCGGGAAACAGCACTGAACTGCGCAAGGTCAGAATAGCCAACATATTGGGTACGACCACGCCCGCAGACAACTCTTCCTCTTCGTCAGTGACGATCGGAATTACATGTTGTTTGCCTTCGAGCAAGTCGTTGATGCCGGAGAATTCTACGATTTCCTCTTTCTTATTGCGTTTTGCCATGAATAACTGGTTATTTGAAGTTGCAAAAATAATGGTTTTGCCGTGAAATGCGTCTGACACAGCCTCAAAAATCGGTCCGTAACAGTCAAACCTGTCAATTTGGCAGAGTGTCGGGGTGAAATGCAAAATTAATAAGGTCGAAGTAGGTTGCCGTCGGCCGGAATGTCAGGTTGTCATTCCAAAAGCCACAAAACAAAATATTCATTAAAACGAATACCTTAAAGGGAATATTGCGGCCCAATGTGCGGAAGACGTCGCAAGTGTCGAACTTTTTGTATCTTTGCAAAATTGATTGCAATTAGTAGAATAATTTAACGATAAATAGCAGACATTATGGAGATTGGATCGAAATATGCACCACAGGAGATCGAATCCAAATGGTACGAGTATTGGTTGAAAAATCGGTTCTTTCATTCGGAACCCGATGAACGGGAACCTTATACGATCGTTATTCCGCCTCCCAATGTGACCGGTGTGTTGCATATGGGGCATATGCTTAACAATACGATCCAAGATGTATTGGTGCGTCGGGCGCGGATGATGGGACGCAATGTCTGCTGGGTGCCGGGTACCGACCATGCTTC
>CASDSC010000161.1 GCA_949283215.1 uncultured Alistipes sp.
AAAGACATAGTCGATCCGCAATAAACTGAATAATCCTCTGTACGTATATAACGTTCCCCGTCCCTTTTCTTTGAAACAATCCACCAGGTCGCCTTTCATGGTACGATAGGTGTATGACATTGGGGTGTCATTGAAGTCTCCGCAAACGATCACCGGATAAGGAGTCGCCCGGATCCTCAGGGCGACCGAATCGGCTTGGGCAGCCCGCAATTTATAGTTGATTTTGAGTTTGGTGGCGATGTTCCTGATTTTTTCTTTTTTGAGCGTATCGGCCGAGAAGTTTTGGTAGTCGAGGAACCGCCGGTCTTCATCGTTGATCTGTGTGGTTTGCAGATGGTTGTTGAAAATACGTACCGTATCTTTTTTGACGACGATATCGGCCCACATCGACGAGTTGGTCGAGTGTTCAAACGGGATGGTTCCGCTCGCCACGATCGGGTATCGACTGTATATTGCGGTCCCCCAACCTCGTTCATTTTGTCCGATCACATAATTGACCCTTTTGTATGGGAATTCGGCGAGCAGCGAGTCGATGTCGTGCAGGAGGATTACCGGAGTTGTTTGGAATTCCTGGAAACATACCACATCGACGTTTGCTTTTGCGACGAAATCGATCACCTGCGGCATGTTCGAACGCGGGATTGAGTCTGACCAGTCGAGAAACCCTTCGACATTATAGGTCATTAAAGTCAGGAAGACATCCTTATCGTCATGCTGATAGTGTTTGCTCAGTTCGGGTTTGAAGAACGATGAAACGTGGCCGATGCCGAAGAGAACAGCCACGAGCGGAATAAACAGATATACTTTCCAACGTAGAGTCCAGTAAAGGATCATTACGATATTGACGACATACAGGATTGGGGCGGCGAGACCGATCAAGGCCAGTAACCAGAAGTCGTTTGGGTTTACCCAATATGCGAGATAAGCGAGTAGGAGCAGGCCGGCGAATGCGACGGTCAGCATGAGGATCACGATTTCGAAGATCTTCATGTACCCGGCGTATTTTCTCTTTTGTTTGGGTTTATGATAATATTCGTCCATTGTCTGGTCTACGGATGTCCGGTCTGCGTACCCAATGTTTGTCGGTGCGAAATGTTAATAGTATATCGTTCTCTTGTTTTTCCAATATCTGAGCAGGAGGTATCCCCACAGCATTCCTCCGACGTGGGCAAAATGGGCGATGCCAGGAGATGTCCCGAGGATTCCGGAGAAAAGTTCAAGGACACCGTATCCGATTACGAAGTATTTTGCCTTAATAGGGACGGGTATGAAGAATAGGAAGATTGCCGCATTGGGATGGAGCATTCCGAAAGCAAGTAGCAATCCGAATACGGCTCCCGACGCGCCGACCGTGACACCGTTGATCATTTGGCCGAGTTCTGCGAGTTGTTGTGGCGTTCCTCCATTAGTGATAAGTGCGTGGTGTAAGCTGCTTATTTCAATCCAGTTGACACCGAGCTGTATCAGAGCGGCACCGATACCAGTAGCCATATAATAGATGAGGAATCGTTTGCTTCCGAGATCATATTCGAGTTGACGGCCGAACATCCAGAGGGCGAACATGTTCATGAACAGATGTCCGAAGTTTCCGTGCAGGAACATGTATGTGACGATCTGATGCAATCTGAAGTAATCGCTTTGCCAAAAGAAGAGGCCCAATTTTTCGATGATCATATTGCCTGTTTCCGGGGGGAGCATCACTTCCGCCATGAAAAACAGCGCGTTGATGATGATCAGATTTTTGACGACTGGAGGTGTTTGGAAATATCCGTTGATCTGCATGATTTCTATATACGTTAGTTAGTAGCCCGGATCAAAACGGGCGATCCATGTTTTTTATTTTAATCGTTTGTTGATTTCGTCTTCTGAGACAATCAGCATGACAGGTTTTCCTGTTGGTGTGTAGCTGTAATTTTGACAATTCATCAGGGCCGATAACAACTCATCGAGTTCTGCATCTTTCATGGGGCGGGCGGCTCCGAGCGCACCTTTTCGGGCCATGACGGCAGCCATCAGGCGTAAGCGTACGTCCCGGGCTGTATCGAGTTTTTCGCTCAGGGTGATCAGAAGTTCGTGCAGTATGTCGATCGACGATACGTTTCCGAATTCAGCGGGTATGCCTCTTAATTCGACGGATCCGTCGTCGCAGAACCCGAGATCGAACCCTAATTCCGAGAAGTCCTCTTCGTATTCACGCATCAGAGCCCGATCGGGTTCGGGTAAGGCGAGTTTTTCGGGGAATAACAACTGTTGGCATACCGAACTGTTGTTGCCCAGCATGAGCATGAATTTTTCGTAGAGAATACATTCGTGAGCCCTCACGACGTCTATGATTGCGAGATTTCCGGCCCCGTAGCTCGAAGCGAAATATCGGTTACTGATCCGGAAAATTCCTTCGAACAGGGTTCCGCTTTCGATTTCGAATTCATTTTGAGTAGCCTCTTCGCCGGATATGAATTCGATTACCGAGTCGTCCAATGTTTCGCTTTCGATTTCGAAATTGTCATTAGGTTCAATGTGTCCCAACGTTTTTGATTGTGACCCCAAGGAGTTTAGGTTTCCCGAGATGCCGCTCTTCCCGTGAGTTTTTGAAGATTCGGCGAAGGGGTTGAAATCGGGGTTTATATCGATGCGAGGCGATTCGTAGACGATGCCTTTACGGAGTACAGGAATTTCAATCGAGGGGTCACTGTCGAAGTCCATCATTGGGATAACCCCCAGCCGGCCGAGAGATTCTCGGACGGCAGCGGCGATGATCTGCCAAATAGCTTGTTCGTCGTCGAATTTTATTTCGGTTTTTGTGGGGTGGACGTTAACGTCGATTTTTTGAGGTTCGATTGAGAAGTACAGAAAATATGAGGGTTGAGTATCGGCAGGGATCAGTTTCTCGTAAGCCGACAGAACCGCTTTGTGGAAATACGGGCTTTTGAAATACCGTCCGTTGACGAACATATATTGTTCTTTGTTGTTTTTCTTTGCCATAGAAGGCCGTCCCACGAACCCTTCTATTTTAACCAGCGAGATGTCGACATTCAGGTCAAGCAGATTTCCTGCGATTCCTTTTCCGATTACCTGCACGATACGTTGGCGGAGCGAAGCGGGCGTCAGGTTGTATACCGTGTTGTCGTTGTTGCATAGTGTGAATGCGATTTGCGGGTTGCACAGCGCGACGCGTTGGAATTCAGTGGTTATGTGTCTGGCTTCGACGGACGCGTCTTTCAGGAAACGTCGTCTGGCAGGGACGTTGAAGAATAGGTTCTTAATGAGGAATTGTGTGCCTGCCGGACAACTGATTGTTTGTTGCTCTTCGAACCGGCTGCCCGAGATTCGTATGGAGGTACCCAATTCGTTATCGGGTTGTCTGGTTTTCATTTCCACTTCAGCGACCGAAGCGATCGATGCCAACGCTTCGCCACGGAAACCGAACGAGTGGAGATGATAGATGTCGTCGATTGAGGAGATCTTGCTGGTTGCGTGACGGTCGAACGCGAGCCGGGCATCCGTAGGCGACATACCGCACCCGTTATCCACGACCTGGATCCATGTTTTGCCTCCGTCGCGGACGTTAACCGTGATCGATGTGCTTCCTGCGTCGACGGCATTTTCCATCAATTCTTTCACGGCCGATGCAGGACGGTTTACCACTTCGCCTGCAGCGATCTGGTTGGCAACGGCATCAGGCAGTACTTTGATTCGATCTATCATATTTTCGCATAGTCAATTTTAGAGAGACAAAATACTTTCTCTTTCGTGTGCCGTATAACTCTGGCTACGTAAGCAGGATCCAGAGCACGATAGCCACCAGGCAGATGACGGCCGCAATTCGGATCGCCGTACTTTGACGCGACATTTTCACAGGTTTACCGGCCATGCTACGTTTGATATGAGCGTTTCGAATGAAGTCGCCTGGTTTGTATTCCTCTTTTGCATCGCTGTATCGATCGGTATAATTTTCACCGAGCAGTTCTTTGCGACGTTCTTCTCTGCGTTCGGCTTCGGGGTCGTAATGGCGTGGTTTGTACTCGAAAGTACGCGGTTTGCGGCGAAAAGCTCCTAATCCTAACATAATTCGTGTTTTTGTGCGGAGATTTATCGGTGTCACTTCAATTATTCTCCGCGGGTTCACAAAAGTAATATTTTTATCGGAAAAAACGGTTGTTGGAATCCATGGAAGCAGTACATCTATGGAAGGGTTTCCCGATAGATATCATAGTTGCAATAATCTTGCAGGTTGTGTGCCATTTTGGGTGTTTGTATTGCGTCCAGATGAAATAATTTCGATTAATAGGCAGGAGCGAATTAAAAAAATCTTATCTTGTCAAAGATAAACATTACCAATCAAATCTTTTCTTTATGTATAAACACTATTTACGGACCTTCTGTGTGGCTCTTGTAGTGCTGTTCTCCTTTTTGTCCTGCAAGAAGGATGGAGCCGGCGGAAGCGGCTCTACTTCGTCTACTGTTTATCAAGAATTGCTTGAGATCTACAATAAAGGTATCTGTTTTGTCGATGCCGAACAGACAGCAGCAGTAACGAAACTCAATTTTGATGATGGCTCTAGTTTGTCCGTCAATCGTTCCGATCTTGAGATATACAATTGTGTATTGTCGGATCCACCCTCGGTGCGTATCCACTATGGTCGGAATGTATGGATTGTCAACGAAGTGGAGACAGATATCCCCGTAACACCAGATGCTACCCTGTATCAATCAGTGCCTGTATGTGTTTATTACGACAGTGAGACACTCTATATTCGGGTGAGCAACAATGATATATTGCGCATTGAGAATCGTCGAGACAAGTCGTTGATATCCTTTGAATTTCTGGCCGAAGATAACTTGTCCTTGAAATTTGATCTTTCATGTATTATTATGGGCGGGAAGATCACAGGAGTTTTCCCGGAAAATATTACCCAATATGTATTGAAACCCTCTTTTACGTTTCGAGGGAAGAGGATGACGGTCAATGGGATCGAACAGATAAGCGGTGAGAGTGAACAAGATTTTTCGCGTCCGATTGAGTATGTGCTCGAATTGTTGGATGGAACCACGATAACCTATACGGTTGATATCGAGCGGCCGTTGCGATTTCCGACCGTATACATCCATACTGACAACAATGCTCCGATCCTCGACAAAGAGAATTATGTGCCAGGCACGATACGGATCGAGGATCCTGATTGTCGATATTCTAATACGCCGGTTTATGAAAGTCGCATGGGTATTCGAGGCCGAGGCAACTCGACCTGGGGAATGCCCAAGAAGCCTTGGAAAGTCAAGCTTGATGAGAAGATGCGGATTTTCGATATATCGAAGGATAAAGAGTGGGCGTTGTTGGCCAATTATGCGGATAAAACCTTGTTGCGCAATGTGGTGGCGATGGAAATATCCCGTATTTGTGAGATGAAATGGACACCGGCCATGCGTAGCGTCGATGTGTATTTGAATAATGAATATCAAGGGTGTTACACATGGACCGAACACAAAAAAATATCGGACGAACGGGTCAATATTGATGTTGTTGGCAAAAATGACAATGAAGGGGAGGCTTTGACCGGCGGCTATTATTTTGAGATCGAGCAACAGATGGACGAAACGACCTGTTTCATGACGGGCCAGGGTGTCCCAATCATGTTTAGTGATCCGGAAGAGCCGACATCCGCCCAATTAGCCTACGTGAAACAATATTTCCAGGATTTTGAGAATGCATTGTTTGGAAATAATTTCACCAATCCCCAAGAAGGGTATGCCAAGTATATCGATGTGCCATCGTTTATCAATTACTATATAATCCAGGAGTTGACTAAAAACATCGATGGCAATTTGCGAAAAAGTTCATTCCTGACTAAAGAACGGGGAAAGAAATTAGAGATGTATCATGTTTGGGATTTCGATTTGACGTTGGGTAATTGTGATTATTTTCCCAGTATGTATCCCGGAGTGGACAATAGTGCTACGGGTTGGTTCATTAAAAACTGTTCGTTGCAAGGAGTCAATAGTGGGTGGTTTTATCGGATGTTCCAAGATCCCAATTTTGTGCGAGAACTGAAAGTGAGATGGAATAGTCTCAAGGCGCAATTACGGACGATTCCCGACTTTATTGATATGAATGCTCAATTGATTGACGGATCTCAGGAACGGAATTTTGTGCGATGGCCGATTTTGGACGAATATGTATGGCCGAATGCAGTGGTACTGGGAGATTATCATAAGGAAGTACAATATATGAAACAATTCTATCTTGACCGTCTCGAATGGTTGGATGGAGCTATTAATTCGTTGTAAATTTGTGTGTAATAGGGGTGTGCGGATGCCGTATGACATCCGCACACTTTTGTTTTATGCTATCCGAAGATTCTTTTGTTAGCTATATGTAAATAAGGTATACAAGTGTTCCCCAAAGGTGTTTTACGAAACTTGCGGATGAGTGTAATATCGACTATTGGATGGTTTATGTGTTGAATTCTCCGGATTAATCGTTATTTTTGCTCACCGACAGACGTGATACGTACACGTACCAGGTGTGTCGATTATACAACAACAACCTTAAAAAATTTATTGATTTTATGAAGAAAATCCTGACAACGGCTTTTGCAGCCGTTCTGCTGGGTATGCCCGCTGCATTTGCACAGCAATATGACGGGCTGAACATGGGGCTAGGCAATCTGTTCATGCTGTCGAACGCGCAGACACGCTCGATTTGTCCCGAGAACTTTACGGGTGAAAAAGGGAAGGCAGCGATGGCCGATCCGGTCAAAGATGCCGACAAACCCAATCAGGCCAATGCACGTTGGGCTTCACGCGATTTGGGGCAGGGCTGGAAAGTGAATCCGTTTATTACCATTAAACCGAACGAGACGTTCACATTGGCAGAGATTGAAGGTCCAGGAGCCATTCAACAGATCTGGATGACGCCGACCGGGAACTGGAAATTTTCGATTATCCGTATCTATTGGGATGACGAGACAGAACCTTCAGTAGAGTGCCCCGTAGGAGATTTCTTTGGTATGGGCTGGGGTGTATACTCCCCGCTCAATTCGTTGGCCGTATGCGTCAATCCGGGGAGTGCGTTCAACTGCTACTGGACGATGCCGTTCCGCAAGAAATGCAAGATTACTATGCAGAATATCAACGACGAGCAGCCGATGAACCTTTACTATCAGATCAACTATACGTTGACTCCGGTACCTGAGGATGCAGCATATTTCCATGCACAATATCGTCGTTCACATCCGACCGAAGGCTCTCTGCACACTATTCTTGACGGAGTAAAAGGCAAGGGTCAATTCGTAGGTATGTACATGGGCGTCCAGGTTAACAACAAAGGTTGGTGGGGTGAAGGTGAAGTCAAATTCTATATGGATGGCGACACCAAGTTCCCGACGATTGCCAGCACCGGTCTTGAAGATTATTTCTGCGGTTCCTATAATTTTGACCGTGGTGGTCAGTATGTTGAATTTACCACTCCGTATGCAGGTCTTCATCAGGTGATCCGTCCGGACGGCACATACGATTCACAGACTCGTTTCGGCTTGTACCGTTGGCACATCATGGATCCGATCCGTTTCGAAAAAGATTTGAAAGTGGATGTACAGGATCTGGGATGGCGTCATGGTGGACGTTACCTGCCTCAGCAGTCGGATATTATTACGACCGCTTTCTGGTATCAGAGTGAACCACACGCAGCGTTCCCTGAATTCCCCAGCTGGCAGGAACTCGAAGTAAACTAATGTCCTATGACGAAATAAAAAGGCGGCATTTGCAATGCCGCCTTTTTTTATTCTGATGCAATAGGGTGATTAGGTTGTCGTAGTTACTTCAGACGCGTGTCTTTGATATGTCTGGTCTATCATTTTTTAAGTGGTGATTCGTAATTGGCCTCTCTTGGATTTGACTGAGAGAGGGGGCGTGGTCTGCGTTGTAGGTATGCAATTTTATTTGCAGTGTAAAATGAATGATATATACTGCTTTACGTGTTTTGTGCGGTTTGCGTCCATTGCAGGAGGGTGAAATAAGGCGAACTTGGCGTTTGTTTTTATGCCGAAATAGTTTATTTTTGTTAAATAATGTTTAATTACTAACCTATAGCAATCTCAATTATGAAACGTAAATTATTTTATGGACTGAGTTTCATTGCAATATTCCTTTTTGCAGGGCTTGGTCTGATGTCTTGTAAAAAAGACAATGGGAATGGCCCCGTGATGTACCGAGTGACCTTCGATATGCAGGGGGGCTTGCCTGCCGAAAAGGAACAGTTGGTGGCAGAGGGTGAATGTGCGGTGGAACCCGCCAATGAACCTTATAAGAGTAATAGCATCTTTTTGGGATGGTATACCGAAAGTGGCGCTCTCTTCGATTTTAATACGCCGATCGAATCCGATTTGACATTGGTGGCCAAGTTTGTGGGGACATCAGAAGTATTTACAATTACATTTGATACACAAGGCGGTACGCCATCAGTGCCGTCGCAACAAGTAAAAGTGCAGGAATTAGCGTCGAAACCTACTGTTACTCCGGAAAAAGGAGACTTGATTTGTTGTGGATGGTTTCAGGATCCAGAAGGCGGGCAACCATTTGATTTCAATACTCCGATAGTTTCAGATTTAACATTGTATGCCCAATATAGTGAGGCGTGTGTTGTGACTTTCGAACCTAATGCCGATTGGTCTGTGACCAAGCCGGTGCGTGTGGCGGCAGGTCAGATGATCACGCGCCCAGGAGCTCCTTATCCTATGAAATCGGGATATATTTTCTCTGGCTGGTATACCGATGAGGCCTGCACACAGAAATTCGATTTCGAAACGACCCCGATTACATCCGATATCACATTGTATGGAGGTTTCATGCGACGTATTAAGTTGACCAACGAGAAATTGATCGCGCAGACTACGGGAGGCCAGGCTGATATCTATGATGTTCCATTGACGAACAATACATTGCGAGATTATGATTTTGGAGGAACAGACCTCGGAATTATGTGGGTTACAGAACCCGGTCAGGTAGGAATCTTTTTTGGAGACACATATGGAGGATCGGGTCAGGGTCCTGCAGCTGATTGGCGGTCGAATGTATTGGCCTTTTCATCGGACGATAATCTGGA
>CASDSC010000162.1 GCA_949283215.1 uncultured Alistipes sp.
AACTCGGTTTTACCAACACCCGTCGTTCCCAGGAAGATGAACGATCCGATCGGACGCCGCGAATCCTGTAATCCGGCACGGCTGCGTCGTACGGCATCCGAAACCGCAGCAATCGCTTCATCCTGACCAACGATCCGCCTGTGCAGTTCGTCTTCCATATGGAGCAATTTTTCGCGTTCGCTTTGCAGCATCCGATTGACAGGAATTCCTGTCCACCGCGATACAACTTCAGCAATATCTTCCGCATCGACCTCTTCCTTGATCATCGCCTCGCCGTTCTCATGATTGAGTTTCATCTCATCAGTCAACGTGGCGATCTCCTTCTCGGCTTCCTGGATCTTCCCGTAACGTATCTCGGCTACCAGTCCATAATTGCCCTGACGTTCGGCCTCCATGGCCTGTAACTTCAACTCGTCGATCTTACGTTTGTTGTTTTGGATCTTTTCGAGAATATTTTTCTCGCTCTGCCATTTGGCCCGCAATTCGGTACGACGCGCGTTGAGTTCATCAATCTCTTTGGTCAGCGTTTCGATACGGACCGTATCGTTCTCACGACGGATCGCTTCGCGTTCAATTTCGAGCTGCCGTGCTTTCCGGTCGAGTTCATCGATATCTTCGGGGACCGAATTCATCTCCAAACGCAATCGGGCTGCCGCTTCATCGATCAGGTCGATCGCTTTATCGGGGAGGAATCGCGTGGTAATGTACCGTTGCGAAAGTTCGACCGATGCGACGATCGCTTCATCCTTGATCCGCACCTGGTGGTGGTTTTCGTAGCGTTCCTTCACTCCTCGGAGGATCGAAATGGCATCGGCTGCCGACGGCTCATCGACCATTACCTTTTGGAATCGCCGTTCGAGTGCCTTGTCTTTCTCAAAATATTTTTGGAACTCGTCGAGGGTCGTGGCACCGATGGCCCGCAACTCTCCTCTTGCCAAGGCCGGTTTCAGAATGTTGGCCGCATCCATCGCCCCTTCGCCTCCGCCAGCTCCAACCAAGGTATGGATCTCATCGATGAAAAGTAAGATCTCTCCTTCCGACGAGATCACCTCTTTGACAACGGCTTTCAATCGTTCCTCGAATTCACCTTTGTATTTGGCGCCGGCGATCAGCGCACCCATATCCAATGAGTACAACTGTTTCGATTTCAGATTTTCGGGCACATCGCCGTCGACAATCCGGTGGGCTATCCCTTCGGCAATGGCGGTCTTACCAACGCCAGGTTCTCCGACCAATATCGGGTTGTTTTTCGTACGACGCGACAAGATCTGAAGTACCCGCCGGATCTCCTCGTCTCGACCGATCACCGGATCGAGTTTGCCACTGCGAGCCATTTCATTGAGGTTGATCGCATATTTGCCCAGCGCATCGAATGTCTGTTCGGCTGTCTGACTGTCAATCGTGCCTCCTTTGCGCAATTCGCGAATCGCTGTCAAAAGTTCCTTTTCAGTAACTCCGGCATCTTTTAACAGTCGGCTGGCCTCTTTGCCATCGGCCAGGATACCCAATAACAAATGTTCGACTGAGGCGTATTTGTCCCCGAAGTTCTTGGTGAAATCAACGGCTCGTTGAATCACTTTCGACGATTCAGGAGCAAAGTATTGATCCCCGCCGCTGACTTGCGGAAGACGGCCGATCGCTTCATCGACTCCTTGTCGCAAAGCCTTGATATTTACCCCAACACGTGTCAGCAGGTAAGATGCCACGCTGTCGTCGTCAGCGATCACCGCACCCAGAATGTGGAACGGTTCGACCGCTTGGTTGTTGCGCGATGAGGCCAAATTGAATGCGTTCTGAAGTGCCTCCTGCGCTTTGATGGTTAGTGTGTTGATGTTCATAATTATATTGTTTTTATTTTTTTCGTTTTACCCGTGAAAATGCAAAATGTTTGCCAACTCAGTTGAGATGAAAAAGTGACAGCATGGAGTGACAAAATGAGACATTGCCCTGACAACCACGTGACACGGTTGCAGAGGGCCGATCCATGGTGCGACGCTTTGTCTGAAACAGTCCGAAAATTTGTCCGATAAGGCGATTGACCCCGCATGAAAATTTGTTATCTTTGCCCGTAGCATGCCGCTGCCTGGCATTGGCTCGAAAGCATCTTATATGGAAAACTTTATCGTTTCGGCTCGAAAATATCGTCCGGCGACATTCAGTTCGGTCGTGGGGCAACACCATATTACCTCGACGCTCAAAAATGCAATCAGTCGAGGCCAGTTGGCCCATGCCTATCTGTTCTGCGGACCTCGGGGCGTCGGGAAAACAACTTGTGCCCGTATTTTTGCAAAAGCCATCAATTGCCTCGCTCCGGTTGATGCTGAAGCGTGCGGCGAATGCGAATCGTGCCGCGCGTTTAATGAAGGGCGTTCGTTCAATATTCACGAGCTCGATGCCGCATCGAACAACTCGGTCGACGATATCCGTTCCCTGACGGAACAGGTCCGTATCCCGCCCCAAATCGGACGATATAGCGTATATATCATCGATGAGGTGCATATGTTATCCCTCGCGGCTTTCAATGCTTTCCTCAAAACCCTCGAAGAGCCGCCTGCACATGCCATATTCATTTTGGCTACGACCGAAAAACACAAGATTATTCCCACCATCCTTTCGCGTTGTCAGATTTTTGATTTCAACCGCATCAAGGTCGAGGATAGTGTTGCCTATCTGAAACAGATCGCTGCGAACGAAGGTGTCGTGTCGGATGATGAATCCCTCAACCTGATCGCTCAAAAGGCCGATGGAGGTATGCGCGATGCATTGTCGATGTTCGATAAGGTCGTTTCGTTCTGCGGTAATAACTTGTCCTTCAAAGAGGTGGCGCAAACCCTCAACGTACTCGATTATGAAACCTATTTCGATGTGGTGCGTTGTATTCTGGCCGGTGACTATACGGCGGCTTTGCTGCTGTTCGATGAGGTGCTCAGAAAAGGTTTCTCGGCTCAGAATTTCATTGCCGGACTCAACGGACATATGCGTGACTTGTTGATGTGTAAAAACCCGCAAACCCTCGGTTTGCTCGAGGTGACTGGTTCGTTGGCCGAGCGGTATAAGACGCAAGCGGCAGAGTGCCCCGTTCCGTTGCTGTTCGAGGCGATAAATCTCCTGACGGCGCTCGACCAAACGCTCCGAACGGCTACGAACCAGCGTCTAAACGTCGAACTGGGCCTGATGAAACTCTGCGGGCTCGGGCAAAAAAAAAATAACGACACGGTAAATCTTTCTTTGCCTTCCCTGCCCGGGGATCCCGGTTATATGCCAACCGGGTCGGTTACTGCGCATACAGAGGGAAATAAGACGGTCTCTCCCGGAATGAATGTCTTTCAGCATGGTGGAGAGCCCAGCGGCGCTGTATCCAAAGATAGTGAAAACTCACGGG
>CASDSC010000163.1 GCA_949283215.1 uncultured Alistipes sp.
AAAGGCGATCAACCCCAGCGAAACACTTTTCGTGGTCGATGCGATGACCGGACAGGATGCCGTAAACACCGCACGCGAATTCAACAACCGTCTCGACTTCGACGGCGTGGTACTCACCAAACTCGATGGCGATACCCGAGGCGGTGCAGCCATTTCGATCCGGGCGGTCGTTGACAAGCCGCTCAAGTTCATCTCCTCGGGCGAGAAAATGGATGCCCTGCAGGTTTTCCACCCGGAACGTATGGCCGACCGTATTCTCGGGATGGGCGATATTGTTTCGCTGGTCGAGAAAGCCCAGGAACAGTACGACGAAACCGAAGCGCGAAAATTGAAAAAGAAATTGGTCAAGGACCAATTCAACTTTAACGATTTTCTGACCCAGATCGGACAGGTCAAGAAGATGGGTAATTTCAAGGAGCTGGCCTCGATGATCCCCGGCGTGGGCAAAGCGCTGAAGAATGTCGAGATCGACGACAATGTCTTCAAGCAGACCGAATCGATCATCTACTCGATGACCCCCGCGGAACGTGAAAATCCTTCGATCATCAACGGAAGCCGCAAGGCCCGGATCGCAGCGGGAAGCGGTACGACGGTGCAGGATGTGAACCGGCTGCTCAAGCAGTTCAACGACATGCGCAAGATGATGAAGAGCGTAGCAGGAGGCGGTATTCCCAAACTCAGACGATAATCAAAACCAACCGATATGACGCTAGTTGACGGAAAAGAGGTGGCGAACAGCCTGAAGCGCGAGATCGCTGCCGAAGTAAAACAGATCGTTGCCTCGGGACGCCCGGCGCCCCACCTGGTTGCGATTCTGGTCGGTAACGACGGCGCGAGCCAAACCTATGTAGGGCACAAAGAGAAATGTTGTGGTGAGGTGGGCTTCCGCTCGACGGTACTCCGCATGCCGGAAGAGACGACCGAAGCAGAGTTGTTGGCCGAAATCGAACGGCTCAACAAACGGGACGACGTAGACGGGTTCATCGTGCAGTTGCCTCTGCCGAAACACATTTCGGAACAAAAGGTGATCGAAGCGATCGATCCACGCAAAGATGTAGATGGTTTCCATCCGGTCAATACAGGCCGTATGATCAGCGGACTGCCCTCGTACCTGCCTGCTACACCCGACGGTATTCTCGAGTTGCTCAAATATTACAAGATCGAAACAGCGGGTAAAACATGCGCCGTCATCGGACGCAGTAATATTGTCGGACGGCCGATCGCCAACCTGCTCTCGCAAAAAGGGTGGGACTGCACGGTCACCCTTTGCCACAGCCGCACGAAAAACCTGGCAGCGACGGTTGCCGCAGCCGATATCGTAATCGCCGCCCTGGGGTCAGCCGAATTCGTTACGGCAGACATGATCAAACCGGGTGCCGTGGTGATCGACGTCGGCATTACCCGCGTACCGAGCGACAAGACAAAAAGCGGCTGGAAATTGCTGGGCGACGTCAAATTCGATGAGGTAGCCCCGAAATGCAGTTACATTACGCCGGTACCAGGAGGTGTCGGTCCTATGACGATTATATCGTTGATGAAAAACACGCTCAAGGCCGCAAAAAAAGAGATCTACGGCTAACGACCGATAAACGTAAGTTTTACAAAAGAAGGGAGAATGGCCCATCAAGCAGCCGTTCTCCCTTTCTCATATCTGTATAGGCCGGGACGTTCGGTATCATGGCCGTTTTATGCCAACCGGCATGGGAGACCTCGTCTCCAGATCACCGCGGTCTCATCGAAATCATTCAGCCACTTGTAAACGGATCTTCTCGTCGAGACACCCGACCTCGACCTGTTGTCCCTCGGCAATATGACCCTCCACGATCAACTCGGCCAACGGTTCCTCCACCTGATCGAGCAACGCTCTTTTGAGTGAACGCACGCCATATTTTGCCTCATATCCCGATCGTACCAAGGCCGCCTTTGCCTCTTCACTGATCGACAAACGATAACCGAGTTTTACAACCCGACGATTGAGCCGTTCGAATTCGAGCTCGATAATCCGCCGCACATCCTCTTCTCCAAGTGTATTGAAAATCACAATATCATCGATCCGGTTCAAAAACTCGGGAGCGAAATGTTGTTCGAGCGAACGGCGATAAATAGACTCTTTGTTCGCCAGATCATACGGATCTTTATTTGCAGTGCCATAACCTACCGCGCGACCGAACTGAGCCACCTGTTTCGATCCGACATTCGAGGTCATGATAAGAATCGTATTGCGAAAATCGACCTTACGTCCGAGACCGTCCGTCAACTGTCCCTCATCGAAAAGCTGCAGCATCACATGGAACACATCGGGGTGCGCTTTTTCAATTTCGTCGAACAGCACGACCGAATAGGGATGACGACGTACCTTTTCGGTCAACTGTCCCCCTTCGGCATAACCGACATATCCGGGCGGGGATCCAATCAAACGACTTACATTGTGTTTTTCGGCGTACTCGCTCATATCGACCCGAATCAAGGCATCCTCGCGATCGAATAACCAACGGGCCAACTCTTTAGCCAAATAAGTCTTACCCACCCCGGTCGGGCCAACAAACAGAAAAACACCGATAGGTTTCTCAGGATCATTGAGGCCTGTACGACTGCGCCGGATAGCCCGTACCACCTTGTTCACCGCCTCCTCTTGTCCCAACACCATGCGGTCAAGGTATTGCCGAATACCCTGCAATTTATTTTTCTCTCCCTGCGATATTCGTTCTACAGGAATCCCAGTAGCCGCAGCCACGACCTGTTCGATCTGCGGGACATCGATCTCGATCGGATGCAAACATACCGTTTTCATCCACGCTTCGCGCAACTCTTTCGCCCGCATGCGCATCGCCAATTCCTGGTTACGCAATCCGGCCGCCCGTTCGTAAGCCTGTTCAGCTATTGCCTGACGTTTATGTCCCGCCGTCATTTCCGCCTCAACCTCGAGCGATACGATCTCATCGGGTTCACGCAAATTGAACACATGCGATTTGGCTCCTGCCTCATCGAGTATATCGAACGCCTTATCCGGGAAAGAGCGGTCGGTCATATAGCGATCAGCCAATGCGACACATGCCTCGATCGCGGCATCGGTATATCGTACACAATGATGTTCCTCATATCGGGTTTTGACGTTACGGAGAATCTGTAAGGTCTCCTCACCTCGGGTCGGTTCGACCAGAATTTTCTGAAAACGCCGTTCCAAGGCACTGTCACTTTCAATAAATTCACGGTATTCGGCCAATGTCGTTGCCCCGATACACCTCAACTCACCCCGCGCCAAAGCAGGTTTCAAAATATTGGCCGTATCGAGTGTGCCTTGCGTACTTCCAGCCCCAACGATCGTATGAATCTCATCGACGAACAAGATAATCTCCGGATGGTCGTTCAGTGCCGTCAACAACGTCTTGATCCGTTCCTCGAATTGCCCTCGGTACTTGGTACCGGCTATAAGAGAAGCGATATCCAGTGAAAATAGCGTTTTTCCCCGTAACGTATACGGGACCTCATTCTGCGCGATACGCAAGGCAAGACCTTCAACGATTGCACTCTTTCCCACGCCAGCCTCACCGATCAGCACAGGATTGTTCTTTTTACGACGTCCCAAAATCTGAATCAGCCGATCAATCTCATGCGTCCGACCGATAACCGGATCGAGTCGTCCAGCGACTGCCTCACGGGTCAAATTGACCCCGTACTTATCGAGTATAACGGATACATCGTTCTGCTGCGGGAAAGAGATAGGCTGCATATAGCGGTTCGACGAAGAGGAATAAAAATTCTCCTCCTGATCAGATCGCTCTGCTGTCTCATCGAACACCTGAATATCCTCCTCTTCGGGTAACTGTCCGATGTATTCAAGCACACTACGTTCCGTCACATGATACGAAGCGAGTACGCGCGAAGATATCAGTCGGCGATCGCGCACAACCGCCAACAACAGATGTGCGGTATTGAAAATTTTCCCGTGTCCCGCCGCATTTTCAGCCTGCAAAGCCAGCCGGGTCCGAAGCAAATCATAGAACTGCTCGTCATCGTCCAGTCTTTCAGGTTCACGATCGGCACGTGCCAATTCCCGTTCGATCCGTGTATAGATTTGTTGAATTTCCCAATCTCTCAGCAATTTACTGAGGATATAGGTTGCATGGGAGCGATTCTCCCTGAGAATGGCCAGGAAGATGTGGTCGATACTCATACGATGCTGTCCCGTACGACGCTCCTGGTCACGGTACCGCTCGAGTATCTGCTCCAAAGTTCTTGATGGTCTGCTCTGCATGAATCGTTTCCTTTCAAAATTCTGCGAGCATAACGCACCGATTATCTGCTTTATTTTATCCGAGGGACGACTTTCGTCCGGGTCGAGGCCACTCACCCACTTCCAAGTCCTCGATTCGTTCGCCGTCTATCACCAACCGGACGGCCGTACGGACCTGATGAAATCCGTTCATCCCCGCCGCCCCGGGATTGACGCAAAGCATGGCCAGTTTAGGGTCAAACTGCACACGGAGAATGTGAGAATGTCCACACACGAATAATCGTGGGCGATCATGCATGATCTGGGCATAAGCCTGCGCATCATATCGCCCGGGATAACCACCGATATGGGTCATCAGAACCCGCACCTGTTCACAATCGAATAAAGCGAATCGACGGTAGGCCAAACGCGTTGCCCCACCGTCGATATTCCCGTAAACGGCACGCATGGGTTTGAATGCCGCGATCTGATCGGCCAACTCGACCGATCCGATATCGCCGGCATGCCACAACTCATCGACATCGGCAAAAAAGTGCCGAAGCGTATCGTCGAACCAACCGTGCGTGTCGGAAAGTATTCCTATTTTCTTCATGGTGCCCCACAACGGGATCCCCGTTACATTCGTTCCGGCACATCGATGCCGAGCAACTTCATTCCAGCCGCGATTACGCGTGCCACCTCAGACGAGATGGTCAGCCGAGCCAACTTGATTTCGGGATTTTCCTCCCGCAAGATCGGATTGTCATGATAGAAACTGTTGAACTGCTTGGCCAGTTCGTAGATGTAGTTTCCGATAATCGACGGGGAGTAGGTTTCACCTGCCTGCCGCACGACGGCGGGATAATCGGACAGTTGTTTGATCAGATCGGTCTCGACAGTCGACAACGCCACGCCCTCGGGCAACCGTCCCGACACGGTAACGCCCGCAGCGGCCCCCTTGCGCAACAAGGAACGGATACGTGCGTAAGTATATTGAATAAATGGTCCCGTATTACCATTGAAATCGATCGACTCCCGCGGGTCGAACAACATGGTCTTTTTCGGATCGACTTTCAGGATAAAATATTTGAGCGCACCGAGCCCGATCATCCGACAGATCGCCTCGGCCTCTTCGGGCGTACACTCATCGAGTTTTCCGAGTTCTTGCGACATCTCGCGCGCCGTAGCGACCATCGCATCGATCAGATCGTCGGCATCGACCACCGTACCTTCACGCGATTTCATTTTTCCTTCGGGCAACTCGACCATACCGTACGACAGATGGTAGATGTGTTCGGCCCACTTGCGACCGAGTTTGCCGAGAATCAGCTTTAACACTTGGAAGTGATAATTTTGCTCATTGCCCACCACATAGATCATGTCGTCGAGACTGTATTCCGAAAAACGTTGTGTAGCGGTTCCCAGATCCTGAGTCATGTATACCGAGGTACCATCCCCACGCAACAACAGTTTCTGATCGAGTCCGTCGGCCGTAAGATCGATCCATACCGAACCGTCCTCCTTGCGGAAAAAGATGCCCCGTTCGAGTCCCTCTTCGACCAAACTCTTCCCGAGCAGATAGGTGTTCGACTCGTAATACACTTTGTCGAAATCGACCCCCAGCGCTTTGTATGTCGCATCGAAACCCTCATACACCCATCCGTTCATCGTTTGCCACAGGTTATACACCTCTGGATCTTTAGCCTCCCACTTCCGGAGCATTTCCTGGGCTTCGACCATAAGCGGAGCGCGGTGTTTGGCTTCGTCCTCACTCATACCCCCGGCCACGAGTTCCCGGATCTCAGCTTTATAATGCTTATCGAATTCCACATAATATTTTCCGACCAGATGATCGCCTTTCATCCCGCTCGACGCCGGAGTCTCACCCCCGCCGAATTTCAGCCAGGCCAACATGCTTTTGCAAATATGGATACCGCGGTCGTTGACCAGATTGACCTTGATGACATTATGACCGTTAGCCTTCAGGATCTGAGCCACCGAATAACCGAGCAGGTTGTTTCGGATATGCCCGAGGTGGAGCGGTTTATTGGTATTGGGCGACGAGTACTCGATCATCACCGTACGGCCGGTAGACGGCCATGTACCGAAATGCTCATCAGCCATGATCTCATCGAGGCGTGCAGCCCAAAAAGAGGGGCGGAAGGACAAATTCAGAAATCCTTTCACCACATTGAATCCGCCAATTTCGGGCGTACTGGCAACCAGAGCCTCACCGATCGCCTGAGCCGTTTGTTCCGGGCCCTTGCGGCTGGTTTTCAGCAATGGGAATACGACAAGGGTATAATCCCCTTCAAACTCCTTACGGGTTTTCTGTATTTGGATCAATTCGGGAGCGACATCGCCATAGAGTGCCGACACAGAGGCAACAATCCGTTCACCGAGAAATTTTTCGATATTCATAATACACACATAATGTTGATTTCAGGCAAATGTACGCATTTTTTTGACAATAGCCGATCCGTCAGACGTTCGATCACCCATAAGCGATAAAAATTACACGGTCAGAACGACAATCATTCCCTAGATTTTTTTTATATTTGCCATACAAAATCATTATCATTATGAGAAAATTGCTCTTTACGTTGCTACTGGCAGCCGTTACTACGGGTCTGTGGGGTCAGACATCGGTACGGGATGGAATCGAACAATACATCAAAAACGAAGGCTATATACCCACCATCGATGACGATGGGGACATTATGTTCAAGGTCGAAGGGGAAACCTACTACATCTCTGTGATGTATGAAGAGGACGAAGATCTGTACTACGTCACAATGACCTACTACCTTTACAGCGACGATGTATCGGAGACACAGGCATTGCAAGCCTGCAACCAGGTGATGCGGAAATATAAATTGGTCCAATGCTGTGCCTTTCCCAGTGAAGACAGCGATAGAATTGACTACCGGATCGATGGTCCATGTTTCGCAGCCAATACCGCGGATTATACCCGACTGTTCCATCGCATTCTGAATTGCGTACAGACCGGACGTAAACAGCTGGTAAACTTTCTGTACGAATAACCGCGTCTAGATGAAGATAGGGGCCCTGGATTTAGGGGATAAGCCACTGTTTCTGGCACCGATGGAGGATGTCACGGATCCGTCGTTTCGCTATATGTGCAAACGCTACGGAGCCGATATGATGTATACCGAGTTTGTGCCGGCCGATGGTCTGATCCGCGATGCAGCAAAGGCACTCGCGAAACTTAACATATTCGATTACGAACGCCCCATCGGAATCCAGATATACGGCCACGAGATCGAACCGATGGTCGAAGCCGCACGTATGGCTGCGGCGGCAGGTCCCGACCTTGTGGACATCAATTTCGGCTGCCCGGTCAAGAAGATCGCAGGTCGAGGTGCGGGGAGCGGGATGATGCGGGACGTACCGAAGATGGTCGAAATGACGCGCCGCATCGTGGAAGCGGTATCATGTCCCGTCACGGTCAAAACGCGGCTCGGCTGGGACGAAGAGACGAAAAACATCGTCGAAATTGCCGAGCGGCTACAAGATGTTGGGATTTCGGCACTCACGATCCATGGCCGGACCCGCAGCCAGATGTACCGGGGCGAGGCCGATTGGACCCTGATTGGCGAAGTGAAGCACAATCACCGCATGACGATTCCGATTATAGGGAATGGGGACATCGACTCGCCAGAGCGGGCCGCCGAAGCCTTCGACCGTTACGGGGTGGACGGAGTGATGATCGGCCGTGCAACATACGGGCGTCCCTGGATATTCCGAGAGATCAAGCATTACCTCACGACAGGGGAACTATTGCCTCAACCTTCCGTACGCGAACGGGTCGAATTGGCCAAGCTTCACTTCAGCAAATCACTTGAATTCAAAGGACCCAAAGGAGGAGTATTGGAAATGCGTCGTCACTTTTCGACCTATTTCCGCGGTTTACCCGACTTCAAAGCGACTCGTTTGAAACTCGTCACCCTCTTCGAACCCGAGGAAATTATCGCCACACTCGACTATATTGCTGAACGATGGGGCGACTACGATGTATCGACAGAGATACCACCCTCGCTTTCACACGATCTTTAAACGGAATTTCAAGAATATATTCAAAGAAGACCAACCCCATAGTGCATGTGAGGGCGTACTTTCCCCGACGATACTACACACAGAAAGGAAATTTCAGAAATCTGTTTCCCGGCCTTTCCATCAATCTTTCACTTCGAGTTGCAGAGCAACGACCATACCTCGGTATGGTTTGGTACCT
>CASDSC010000164.1 GCA_949283215.1 uncultured Alistipes sp.
CGGCTCAAATCATACAAACAATAACCGGGCGTAATTGCTTCCTTTTTTTTTTGCGAAATTGAAACCTCGATTTTCTCTCGCACCTTACACTGAGCCATAGAACCCTTTTTTTCCCAACTCACACCACAGGACTCTACGCCGATAAAATACGGATATAACCTTTCTTAATCTTCCCATCTCAGGCTCCTGACTCAAGCACATATCACGGTACGCCCCCGTATCAACAAGATTCTGCCGTTATTTTATACTTTTTGCATTAATCTGTGCAGTTTCAGCAGCCTTGGTATATTCCGCCGCACTGCGCTCAAAGTACTTACGAATCCGCTCCCGTTGCTCTTCGCTATAATCATCAATCATCGTAAAGGCTTTTTCATATATTGCCCGGTGAGGACGCAACGGAAGATGGATCACATCGTTTTCCAAAATATCGATCATCCGATCATAATCCTTATCCTGTCGTGCTGCCACTAATCGTGTCAGCACAACCAGAGGATCATAAATCGGCAAATCAAGCATATTAACCACCATCACGCCCCGTTCCATGACATCTCGGTCCGGAGATCCGATACGTCCATTCAGAACCCTCGTAAAATAAGCCCCATACACCGATTTAAGGAGTTGATTCACCTTTTCTTCCCCGACAAACATATTAGCCACAGTCTTATTTTCGAGGATATAAGCCAACACCGGAGAATCGGGTTCCGTAATCGACGCAGCCACAATCGGCCACATCCGCTCATTAAATCGCTCATAATCGGTCAAAGTGGGAAACACCTTATCCATCAACTCGACCAGTTCTTTATCGCGTTTGGAATTCTTCAACATCTCGAGATAATTAATTGCATTCTCGGTCGTCGCGTCAGCCTCATAAACTGCCTTGAGCGATGCGATAGAGTTTTTCGGATCCTTGGCCCGATCGGCCATTGGAACAAATTGGTCAGCCCGTGCTCCGCCGACCAACCGATTGATTTCATTACCCTCCGCATCAAGAATCAGATACGATGGATACGCACTTATACCATAACGTTTACGGACTGCCTCCCCTTCAGGTGTACCCATATCGATCCGTATATTGACGAAATTCTCATTGAAAAAACGCCCTACTTCTGCAGCTGGGAACACCACAGACGCCATAAACCGACACGGGCCGAACCACGGAGCATAACAATCTACAAAAACCTTAGACGGCCCATCTCCTGACTGCGCCCTAGCGAGCGCATCATCCAAAGACCCTTTCATAAAGACAGTTCCTTGATTCTGTCCCAGCACGTCGGCGCAGACCAACAGGCATATCAACACAAGTCCAATATGTTTCATACGCACATCATTTGAATCGTTTATTATGGCATTATGGTTCGGTAAAATTCCTCACACTACCGCCACTTACAAGACGTTAATCACTAAGTTAGAGAAAAAATGAATGCAAACACAGGAAATTAGCAGAAAAAAAAGCGACAAACCATTATCTTTGACTATTCGGATACAAAAAACGATGCTTCGATGAAAAAAACACTACTTTTTAGTCTTTTCGCGCTTCTTGGTTTTTCCGCATCGGCTGACGAAGGTATGTGGCTACCGAGCCAAATCGAATCGCAAATTGCCAATATGCGTACCCTTGGATTCAAACTGAAAGCCGAAGATATATACAGTACCGACGGGGCTTCGTTAAAAGACGCGGTCGTCCAATTCGGAGGCGGATGCACCGGCAATCTGGTTTCGGAACAAGGACTCCTTTTGACGAACCACCACTGCGGATACGGACAGATTCAACAACACAGCAGTCTCGAACACGACTATCTAACCCATGGTTTTTGGGCGATGAACCAATCCGAAGAACTTCCCAACCCCGGGCTGACCGTTTCGATCCTGGTGCGGATGGAGGAAGTGACCGACCAAGTATTGGCCGGAATCGATGAGACGATGCCCGACAGCGTACGTTCCGCCAAAATTTCAGCCAACATCGACTCTATCATCGCCCGTGCGGACGATGGAAACGGATACCACTATTCGATCGCACCGTTCTATTACGGAAACCAGTATTTCATGTTCGTGTCGGAAGTATTCCGTGACGTACGCCTCGTCGCAGCCCCCCCATCGGCCGTCGGGAAATTCGGTGGTGACACCGACAACTGGATGTGGCCGCGCCATACGGGTGACTTTTCGGTATTCCGCGTCTATGCCGACCGCAACAACCGCCCGGCCGACTACTCTCCGGACAATGTCCCGTACCGTCCGCGACGTTACTTCGAAATATCGGCCGAAGGTATTCAGGAGGGAGACTTCACATGGATATACGGTTATCCCGGACGTACAAACGAATACATTTTGTCAGACGCAGCTGACTATATCGCCCGGATCGGAAATCCGCACAAAATCGCACTTCGCTCCCTGCGCCTCGACATCATCCAAGAGGCTCAGGCACAAGATCCCAAAATCCGCATCCAATATGCCTCGAAAGCGGCCGGCATAGCCAATGCATGGAAAAAATGGCAGGGTGAAGCACGCGGAATCGAACGACTCGGCACAGTAGAGAAGAAACGTGCACTCGAACAGGAGTTCACTCGCTGGGCGGCCGACAGACCTGAATACCGAGACATAGTTGCCACCCTGCACACCTTGTACGACTCTTTGCGGCCTTACGAATTTGCCCTCGATTATTACCTCGAAGCATTCAACGCAATCGAACTGACACGGTTCGCAGCCGACATACAGAATGCCTCCCCGCAACGTCGCGCCGCATTGGCCGAGAACTTCTATAAAGATTATGTACCCGCGATCGACCGTAAAGTGGCAGTGGTCCTCCTGGCCCGTTATCTCGAACAACAACCCGAACGTTTTATTCCAAAAAACATTACAGGCCAAATAGCGCATGCCGGCGAAATCGAAGCATTCGTCGACACCTTGTTCTCGCAATCGCTCCTCGCATCGCAAGAGCGTTTCACTGCAATGTCCTCCGAGCAACTGGAGGAATCGCTCAAAAACGATCCGGCGGTCGTACTGGCCACACAATTCGCCACAGTCTACCGTACACGGATTTTACCCTCCTACCGAAAATTCACGCATGAGATCAATACGCTTTATCGGCATTACATGCGGGGATTGATGGAGATGCAACCCGACCGGACATTCTACCCCGATGCCAACTCGACACTCCGCGTAGCTTATGGCCAAATTGGGGGATACCGCCCGGCCGACGGAATACGCTACCTCCCGCAAACCACCCTACGCGGGATCATCGAAAAAGACAACCCGGACATATACGACTACAATGTACCGCAAAAATTACGTGATCTGTATGACTCGGGCGATTTCGGCCGTTGGGCCACAGACGGCACGGTTCCCGTTGCATTTATCGCCAACAATCACACAACCGGAGGGAATTCAGGCAGTCCCGTCCTCGACGGTCGCGGACGCCTAATCGGGCTGAATTTCGACCGCACCTGGGAAAGCACAATGAGCGACGTGGAGTTCGACCCCGAAGTCTGCCGCAATATCGCCGTCGACATTCGTTACGTGCTCTTCCTGATCGAAAAATTGGGCGGCGCAGGCTACCTGCTGGATGAGATGCGGATCGTACGATAACCCTCCCGTCCGCACTCTCTGCCTCAATTCACGAAACGACTCTGTCCGGACGACAAGCGGACCCCTGCGCCCCAGGATATTCCGCTCGTCGAGCGATATTAGCTATCGGATATCGAAATCGAGCAACGTACGCCCTTCGAGCGAGGCGACGATACGGTCACCCGGCTGTACAGGACCGACACCAACCGGAGTCCCGGTAAAAAGCAAATCGCCAATACGCAGCGTCACGAATTGCGACACATAGGCGATCAGACGATTGACCCCGAACAACATGTCGGCCGTATGCCCCTGTTGGACCGTGCGTCCGCTGAGCGCCATCTCGAAATGCAGATCCTGAATATCTCGCCCCAGTTCCGCCAGCGGTACAAACTCCGGCGATATGGCAGCCGAATGGTCGAATGCCTTGGCGATCTCCCACGGCAAACCACGGGCTATGCAATCACGCTGAACATCTCGTGCCGTAAAATCGATACCAAGCCCCACCTCATCGTAACAACGGTGTGCAAACCGCTCGTCGATACACTTTACAATCCGGTTGATCCGCACCACCAATTCGGTCTCGTAGTGCAATTCATGGCTGAACGACGGAATATAAAACGGGTCGTTGTTGCGCAATAACGCCGTATCGGGTTTCATAAAAAACTGGGGCACTGCAGGCAAATCGCGCGTGCGGTCCAATTCCCGCACATGATCGGCATAATTACGGCCTATGCAAATAATCTTCATAACAGTATATCAGTTCGAATTCAACGATCGTGGCGGGACTCCTTTTCGGCTCGCAACAGGGCAACCATCCGGGCTCCGAAACGATCGGAAGCCCCTGCCTCACCGACCCGCGCACGCAACTCGGCATAATCGGCCTCCATCCGCTCCCGTTTCGCTCCTCCCGGCAAGATAGCACGCAACTCTGTCTCAGCATTGTGCATCGTCATGTGATGTTGCAGCAGTTCCCGTACCACCTCGCGTCCCATGATCAGATTGACCAATGAAACGTATGGTATCCGAATCACCAGCCGCCCGATCAGAATCGACAGCCAACTCGTCCGGTAACAAACCACCTCGGGCGTTCCGATCAGCGCCGCCTCAAGCGTAGCCGTACCCGAAGTCACAACCGCCGCCTCGGCATGTGCCAACAGATCGTATGTTTTGTCACACACATACCGCACCGGGCGGTCGCCTATAATCTGCTCGTACAATGCACGATCGAGCCACGGCACCCCCGCCACGACGAATTGGAAAGAGGGAAACCGTTCGGACAGTTCAGCCATGAACGGTAAATTGTATCGGATCTCACTGGCCCGGCTACCGGCCAACAAAGCCACGATCGGACGATGATCGAGACCGTTCGCCGCAGCAAAGGCCGCTGTCGTATCCAAATCGGCCCGGCGATCTTCAACCGAATCCATCAGCGGATTGCCTTCGTAAATCGGTTCAATACCGTGTTTGCGGAAATAGTCGATCTCGAACGGAAAGATAATGAACAGACGGTCGACATATCGGCGCAGTTTTTTCACACGCGACTCTTTCCACGCCCACACTTTCGGAGCGATATAGTAGTAAGTCGGAATTCCTATGGTTTTAGCAAAACGGGCCATGCGCAGATTAAAGCCCGCATAATCGATCAGAATCAACACGTCAGGACGCCACGTTTCGACATCGCAACGACATGCACCGATCTGCCCGAGGATCGTCGGCAGGTGTTTCAACACCTCCCAAAACCCCATGAACGAGGCTTCTTTATAATGCTTCACCAAATTGTCACGTCCACCGACAGCAGCCATCCGGTCCCCGCCCCAGAAACGAAATTCCGCATCGGGATCGGCTTTCAGAATACCGCGTATCAGATTGGAACCGTGCAAGTCACCGGACGCCTCTCCGGCTATGAGATAATATTTCATCGGATCTTCGATTTAGAATGCTACGTAGATTGTCTCCTATACAAATACGACACAAGCAACCCGGCCTCTAACAAACGGCCTTCGGCCTGCTACTTATCAAGCAGATCGGGACGCAGCCGTTCGGTCCGTTCATAGGCCTGCTGCTCCTGCCAGCGAGAGATCTCGGCAAAATTACCCGACAGCAATACGTCAGGTACTCGCCACCCGTTGAATTCGGCCGGACGCGTATAGACCGGAGGAGCCAACAGACCGTCCTGAAAGCTGTCGGTCAGTGCCGACGCCTCGTCCCCGATCGCTCCGGGTACTATGCGCACCACGCTGTCAGCAATGATGGCTGCCGCCAGCTCCCCACCCGTCAACACATAATCGCCGATCGAGATCTCCCGCGTAATCAGGTGTTCGCGAATCCGATAATCGATCCCCTTATAATGGCCACAAAGAATCATGATGTGCGACAAAGTCGAGAAATAATTGGCATGTTGCTGGGTATAACGTTCCCCATCCGGCGAGGTATAGATGATCTCGTCATAGGTACGTTCAGCTTTCAACGCTTCGATACACCGGAATATCGGCTCCGGCTTCATCACCATACCCGCCTCGCCGCCGAACGGATAATCATCGACCTGACGATGCCGATCAGTCGTATAATCACGCAGATTATGCACAACGATCTCGACAAGCCCTTTGGACTGGGCGCGCTTGAGAATCGACTCGTTGAGCGGACTGACAAGCAGATCGGGAACTACCGTAAGAATATCGATACGCATGATGTCAGATATTTACATCGCCTCGCACCACTTCGGTGATAAACGGATTGTACATCATCTCATGTCCGATATCGGAAGCCGGTCCATGCCCCGGGAAGATACGCACGGCAGGTCCCAGCGGCACGATCTTTTCGAGAATACTCCGCATGATCCAGCTATAATCACCTCCTGGCAGATCGGTCCGTCCGATGCTCTCGCGGAAAAGCGTATCTCCCGTAAACAGAATACCCTCCTCCCGATCGAACAGACAGATATGACCCGGCGTATGACCCGGTGTATGGATCAATTCAAGCGTCGTCTCGCCGAACTTCAATTCTGGCGCACCTTTCAGATCTATATCGATGGTCGGGACCTCGTCGCACTGGAACCCATACAGACGGGCATGCTGCGGAGCCGATTCGACCAAAAAACGATCATCTCCATGGAGTGCAAAAGGAATGTTCCAAGTCCGTTTGGCCATTGCCACACCAAGAATATGATCGACATGGCCGTGCGTATTGACAGCCATTACAGGACGCAGTCCATGGTCACGAATATGGTTTTCAAGCGCATTGCTTTCCGCATTCGAATAATTCCCCGCGTCAATGATGACACACTCGCCCGTGGCATCGGAAACCACATAGGTATTTTCCTGAAACGGATTGAACGTCAGCACGCTGATCTTTATCATAAATTCACTGTTTACCGGTTATTATGGGCAAATATAATGATAATGGCGTAGATTCGGACCAGCACGAAAAAATGTTTGGACATTTCGGCCAAAACCGTTATCTTTAGAAGAGTTTAAATCGGCACGGCATGAAACAAGGAGTTATCATAGCTGCGTTACTGTTGGCGACCGGAGCAACGCATGCACAAACTTTGCAGAACGACGCATACAAAACCGTTCGGGAAATCGCTTATCGCGGCACAACAGGTGATCCCTATGCCGACAGCGCATGCCGCATGGATGTCTCTTACCCCCAAGGAATAACCGGATACCCGACCGTCGTCTGGTTTCACGGCGGAGGGCTCACCTCGGGACGGCGCGAAATGCCACTGGCCCTCCGTAATCAAGGCATGGCTGTTGTGGGTGTGGGATACCGTTTCTCCCCACGTGTGCGCGTCGCTGACTGTATCGATGACGCAGCTGCGGCCGTGGCCTGGGTGTACCGTCACATCGCCGAATTGGGCGGTTCTCCCTCCAAAATATACCTCGCAGGCCATTCGGCCGGTGCTTATCTCGTCTCAATGATCGGGCTCGACAGCCAATACCTCGCACGTTACGGCGTAGTCGCCGACTCGATAGCTGCCCTGATCCCATACAGCGGGAATGCCATAACACACCTCGCATCCAGGGCCGAACGGGGTATTCCGCCCACCCAACCGCTCATCGACTCGATGGCCCCGCTCTACCATGTGCGTCCCGACACGCCACCGATTCTCATTCTCTCCGGAGACCGTACCCTGGAGATGTATGGCCGCTATGAAGAGAATGCCTACCTATGGCGAATGTTCCAGGTTGTGGGGAATCCAGATGTCCAGATCCGCGAACTCGACGGGTTCGACCATGGCACGATGGTCGATCCAGGACATCTGTTGCTGTTACGCTATATCAGGGAGCGGGAAGCTGCCCGGCAAACCGGTTCCACCCCACCTCCACCCGCCACCGAACAATAAAATGTAGGAATGAGCGGCAAATACTGCCTGGATTCGCTATCTTTGTCACAATTTACCGAATCCGATACCATTGTGAGCAGAAATAAAGCCAACTATCCGCTGATCGAAGGACTCGAAATCACCGGACTCGCCGCCGAAGGCAAAGCCCTCGGACACTATAACGACATCGTGGTTTTCGTACCGCTGACCGTCCCTGGCGACGTGGTCGACGTGCAGATCCGCAGCAAACGCCGTCGATTCATGGAAGGAACCGTGGTCCGCTATATCAAACGTTCGGACATACGCGAAGAGCCCGTATGTACACATTTCGGTGTATGCGGAGGCTGCAAATGGCAAAATCTCCCCTATGCTCAACAGCTCCATTTCAAACAGCAACAGGTCGAGGACCAGTTGCGCAGAATTGGGAAAATCGAACTACCCGAGATCAGTCCGATTCTCGGCTCGGGAAACACATTATTTTACCGAAACAAGCTGGAATTCACTTTCTCGTCGAAACGTTGGATGACATACGAGGAGGTGGCATCGGGTCAACCCATCGACACCCCGGAAGCACTCGGATTCCACATTCCCGGACTCTTTGACAAGGTACTCGACATCAATAAGTGCTGGCTGCAACCCGACCCGTCGAATCCGATACGTACCGCCGTCAAAACATTTTGCCTCGAGAACGGCTACTCGTTTTACGATATCCGGGAACACAAAGGCCTGATGCGTAATCTCATCATCCGGACATCCAGCACAGGAGAGGTGATGGTAATCGTCGTATTTGGGGAGAACGATCCGAAAAAAATCGAAACATTACTCAGCTACCTTGCAACGAAATTTCCCCAAATCACATCTCTGATGTATACGATCAACACGAAGTTGAATGACACGATCAACGACCTGGCGATCGAATGCCATACCGGGAAAGACCACATTTTCGAACAGATGGAGGGATTGCAATTCAAAATAGGCCCCAAATCGTTTTACCAGACCAATTCGGCACAAGCCTACGAATTGTATAAGGTAGCCCGCGAATTTGCAGCACTCACCGGATCTGAGACAGTGTACGACCTCTATACCGGTACAGGCACGATTGCCAACTTCATCGCAGGCCGTTGTGCACGGGTCATTGGCATCGAATATGTTCCCGAGGCTATTGAAGACGCAAAAGTCAATTCAGTGCTGAATGGCATCGTCAACACGCAATTTTATGCCGGTGACATGAAAGATGTACTCTGTGATGCATTCGTCGCACAACATGGACACCCCGATGTGGTAATCCTCGACCCGCCCCGGGCCGGATTGCACGAGGATGTGACACAGACTGTGCTGCGTGCCGCTCCGCAACGGATCGTCTACGTAAGTTGCAATCCAGCTACCCAGGCCCGGGACATTGCGCTGATGGACAATGACTACCGCGTAGAGCGAGTGCAACCCGTAGACATGTTCCCGCAAACGCATCATGTCGAAAACGTCGTGCTTCTCGTAAAACGTTAAACCTACACGGTTCGACAAGACTCTGCTGACCGTGAATTGATAATTTCAAAAACAATGAAAGCCATGAAAAGATTATTCGTATTGATCGCGGCCATACTGAGCTGCGGACTGGCATCGGCCCAAGACACCGGCAATCAGAACTATATCCAGGTAAACGGCAAAGCCGAAATGGAGATTGTTCCCGACGAGATCTACATAGCGATTACGATCAACGAAAAAGACAACAAAGGCAAAGTATCGATCGACCAACAGGAAAAGGCGATGTTCCGCAGTTTGAAAGCACTCGGGATCGACCTCGAAACCGACATGACCGTCCAAGACATATCGAGTGACCTGAAGACCTTTCTCCTGCGGAAAGACGCCGTAATGACCTCAAAGAGTTATCAGTTGAAGGTCGGTTCAGCAGCCATGCTGGGCAAAGTATTCCAGGCTTTGGCCACAGAAGGCATCGCCGACGCCCGTGTGATCCGCACCGACGTTTCGAATCTCGAGGAACTGCGCCAACAAGTCCGCGCTGAAGCTGCCAAAGCCGCCCGGATGAATGCAGAAACCCTGGCCGGAGCACTTGGACAAAGCGTAGGGAAAGCGATCTATATCCAGGATTTTAATTTTAATATCCAGCCGTACAGCAATGTCTTGCTGACGGCAAAAAGTGCGTCGGACGATGCAGCATACGAAGCCGAAGAAGTGAAGCCACAACTGGAATTCGAGAAAGTACTGATCGAACATTCGGTCATGGTCCGGTTCAAACTCGAAGAGTAACGATTCCGTGGAAACGATTCACCCCGTAATCGAACCGACGGAGGATGGTTCTGTCACATTACTCCACCCGATTTTGCACGAAAGCTATCACTCGTTACGCGGCGCGAAAGGTGAGTCCGAACATGTCTATATCCGGCATGGTTTTCAGTTCGTTGTAGAAACAGGGAAAGAATCGGGACTTCTAGGGCCAGTACGCATACTCGAGATGGGGTTCGGTAGCGGGCTCAACGCTTGGCTCACCCTCCTCGCCGCCGAAACTTTCGCATGTCCCGTGGAATATCGGGCCGTTGAACGTTATCCAATAGACCCGACGGTGGCTGCCCGACTCGGTTACACCGACGACTCAAGATTCATGCAACTGCACAATGCTCCATGGGGGTGTTGCGAACGTATCACTCCCTATTTTTCTTTGGAGAAATTGAACGGGGCCTTGGAGTCTATGGAGATCCGTAGCGTATTTGATTTAGTCTATTATGACGCCTTTGCCCCCGATGTACAACCCGAACTGTGGAGTACTTCACTTTTTACGAAAATCGGAACGATGATGCGACCCGGCGGAGTACTCGTCACCTATTCTGCCAAAGGGAGTGTCAAACAAGCATTGCGCGAAGCGGGTTTCGACGTGCACCGGTTACCCGGAGCACTCGGCAAACACCACATGCTCAGGGCGATCAAACAATAAAACAGCCGATACGAGCACAACAAGTAGTCATCCAAGGAAATACGGGGCAAAAACACGTACGATAAACACAAAACAATGGACGAGACATACAGTTTCACCTATCATCGCATGGCAATCGGCTCTCTCTCGGAGTGCGATCGCGAACTCATCGAACAGGCACGCACAGCCGCACGAACAGCCTACGCACCCTATTCGCGATTCGGAGTGGGAGCTGCTGCGAGACTCGACGACGGCAGTATACTTTCGGCCAGCAATCAGGAAAGCGAAGTGCTACCGTCGGGCATGTGTGCTGAACGCATATTGCTCTACTGGTTACAAGCCAATGCAGGACCGCGAAAGATAGAAACGTTAGCCATCACTGCAGCACAAGGCGATGCGATCTGTACCCCGTGTGCCGCATGCCGACAGGTAATCGCCGATACCGAAAAGAGACAACACCATCCGATCCGCATTCTGATGGTTGGTACTCACGAGGTGATCATCGTCGAGCAAGCGGGACACTTGATCCCATTCAGGTTCGAACTGTAAAAAGAGTGATTAAACCAGACCCATACAGAAAAGCCCAAAGACTAAGCACTTGTATTGACTCAAAACGAACGACATAAAACACCAGGCATGTTCAAGGAAACCGATATATTGTTCGAAGACAACCATCTGATTGTGGTCAACAAACATGCAGGCGATCTGGTACAGCCAGACCCGTCGGGTAATTCGGCCCTCGAAAACGAAATTAAGGCCTTTATCAAAATACGAGACGGTAAACCCGGTGAAGTATTTCTCGGCGTGATTCATCGGCTCGACCGTCCTGTAAGCGGAGCTATCGCTTTTGCCAAAACGAGCAAAGCCCTGACGCGCATGAACGAGATGCTCAAGCGACATGAGTTACACAAAACTTATTGGGCAATCACAGAACGGTGTCCCGAGCCGCCTCAGGGCGAATTACGGCACTCCATCGTCCGTAATCCC
>CASDSC010000165.1 GCA_949283215.1 uncultured Alistipes sp.
ATGCTTTCCCAGGTGATATCGCAACTGGAAGGGGAACGCGCGATAGCTCAAGCAAAAGCAGAGCGAGGCATAACCGCTCAAATCAGCACCCAATTCGGTTTGTCGAACAATTCCGATCAAATTCGCAAAGCATATAGCCACCTGATTGACCGGGAAGTGGTCGGACTGACCCTCAGTATCCCCATTATGGATTGGGGGATGGGGCGCGGACGAGTTCTAATGGCTAAGGCCCAAATGGAGACGATCAACAACCAGGTCGAACAGGCGATCATCGATTATAAGCAAGATTTATTTAACCTGGTCCTGCAATTCAATTCACAACGCAACCAGGTCATGCTGGCCCGCAAAGCCAATGATATATCAGAAGAACGTTATCGAATATCGATGGCCAATTTTGCCAATGGAAGTTTGTCGGTGACAGATCTCAACACGGCACAATCAGAAAAAGACGAAGCCAACCGCCAATATATCGTTGAGCTGTCGAACTATTGGAACTATTATTACCAGATACGTAAAAAATCACTGTACGATTTTCTTTCAGGCACCGACATTTCAGCCGAATTTGACAATCTCGTAAAATAATAAGACATGATCCGATCCAGTATACTCGTCTGCAGCCTGCTCATATTATGCCAATCATGCGGAGATCGTTCTTCAGCCCCTGCGACGAACAATGACCTCGCGAAACTCGATCATCAGGTGGAATCCAATCCTGTCGAAGTGATCACACTCGCACCGACAACCTTTTATCGTCAGCTTCTCAGTAACGGCCGCCTCAATGCCAAACGTAAAAGTCAGCTCACATTCAAAACCCCGGGTATCATCAGTCAGGTCAATGTTTCAAATGGTGATTACGTTGAAGCCGGCACGTTACTCGGCACTCTCGACCTGACCGAGGCCCAGCACAATATCAATACTTGCCGGGAAAATTTTGAAAAAGCGAAATTGGATTTAAGTAATACCCTGATAGGGCTGGGTTATTACACCTCAGACACGACAGCGATACCCCAGGAAACGCTCCATATGGCCAAAACACGTTCGGGTTACACCTTGTCCCTTTTGTCTTTGGAAAACGCCCAAAGAGTCCTGAATGAAAGCAAATTAATATCCCCGTTTTCAGGTAAGATTGCCGATTTGAAAGGTAAACCGCACGAATCGACACAAGATTTCTTCTGCACATTGATCGACGACTCGCAATTCGATGTCGATTTCAATATTCTGGAGACGGAACTATCCATGGTCAAAATCGGTCAACCCGTCAGAATCTCCCCTTTCTTCGAGCCCGACAAGGAGATCGTCGGAAAAATCACCAATATCAATCCATCCGTCAACGACAGAGGTCAAATTGCAGTTAAGGCGGAGATCGCCAATGACGGGAGTCTGCTCGACGGGATGAATGTGAAGATTATGGTAGAAAATGCCGTCCCCGACCAATTGGTCGTTCCGAAAAGTGCCGTTGTTATCCGAGACAATCTTCAGGTGCTTTTCCGCTATTCTCAAGGAGAAGCCCTTTGGACCTATGTGCATACCGTACTGGACAACAGTGATTCGTATACGGTCATACCCAACACATCGCGCGGTGCGGAGTTGTCCGTGGGCGATACCGTTATAGTTTCCGGCAATCTCAATCTGGCCAACGGCTCGCACGTAACAATAGTCTCTCAATAATCCTCTCCCTCCCATGCTTAAACACCTTCTCGACCGACCGATTGCCGTTACGATGGTACTCATCGTCGTCATCATATTGGGCATGGTCAGTTTGAATTTGCTACCGGTTTCGCTCATCCCGAAAGTCGACATTCCCTATATCACTATCCAGGTTAAATATCCGACCCAATCGGCCCGCGAACTTGATGAGTCTATCATGAAGCCTCTGCGTCAACAATTGCTGCAGATGCCCAGCCTTACCGATATCCGGACAGAGACAAGTGACGGAGTCGGTACCATTACCCTCTCTTTTGAACATGGAGTCAATACCGATTTTCTTTTTATCGAAGCGAACGAGAGAATCGACCGGATGATGGGAAGTTTCCCCCGTGACATGGAACGACCTAATGTCATCAAAGCCAATGCGACGGATATCCCAGCATTTTACATCAATCTTTCTATCCGGGGGGATGAGCATTATACGACGGATAACGACCTTTTTCCCGTGTCGGACAAATTCACGCAGTTAAGCGAATTTGTCACCAACGTGATCATCAAACGAATCGAGCAGTTGCCTGAAGTGGCCATGGTTGACCAGAGCGGTTACGTCTCGCCCGAAGTATTGATCATTCCCGATCGGGATAAACTTCACGAAATGAATGTGCAACTGTACGAACTGGAAAACGCGCTCCGCAGCGCGAATGTAAGTTTGGGCAGTTTGACGATTCGCGATGGGGAGTACCAGTACAATGTTTCGTTTCAACGCAATGCATCCAACAAACAGGACATTGAAGACATATACCTCAATCTCGGGGGGCGTATCTATCAAATCAAAGATTTGGCCTCGGTGGTGCAGCATCCCCAAAAACGAAGAGGGATGGTCATCTCGGATGGGAAAAATGCGATCTCATTGGCAGTTATCAAACAATCGGAAGCGAAAATGGCTGATCTGCAAAATAGTATTCAAAATTTGATGAGTCATTTCACCCACGATTATCCTGAAATCGACTTCACGGTTACACGCGACCAGACAGAACTGCTCGACTACTCGATCAATAACCTGATTCAGAATGTCATCATCGGCATACTGTTGGCATGTCTCGTGATCTTCTTGTTTATGCAAAGTTTACGCTCGGCTTTTCTGGTCGTATTGACCATTCCTGTCGCGCTGATTCTTTCCATGTTGATTTTCTACACCATCGGATTAACCATTAACATCATATCCATCTCCGGTCTTATCCTCGGGGCTGGGATGATGGTCGACAACTCAATCATTGTCATCGACAATATCACCTTCCGATGGAGTTCCCATATGCCTCTTCGTAAAGCGGTCGTCGAAGGAACCAAGGAAGTCTTCATGCCCATGTTGAGTTCTGTGCTGACCACATGCGCCGTATTCGTTCCGTTGGTATTTCTGAGCGGTATTGCCGGGGCTCTGTTTTACGACCAAGCCATGGCCGTCGTGATTTCACTTTTCACCTCTTTGTTCACGACTGTCACATTGATTCCCGTATACTATTACCTGATGTATCGGCGACAAACTCAACCAAGTAATAATCGTTTTTTGTCACGTCTTTCATTTGACCGGGTCATCCGTATCTATGACACGATGCTCATCGCCTTGTTCCGACATCGTTGGTTCATGTGGAGTTGTTTTGCGGTAGCCATTGTCGGTACGACCATTCTGTTTATCGAGATCCGTAAAGACCGATTGCCCGAGATCACTTATCAGGACACCCTTCTCAATATCGACTGGAACGACAGAATTACGCTGGAGGAAAACGAACGTCGGGTACGACTTCTGTTGGATCAGATCCAGGATCAGAGTGTACAGCAGACGGCCATGATCGGGAATCAGCAGTTTGCCCTTTCACACACGCGTGCAATTGGTTCGTCTGAAGCGATCATCTATGTGAAAGAACGAGCAAAGGGTAACCTGGACCGGATCAAGGCTTCCGTACGAGAGTTCATGCAAGTCCACTACCCTACAGCCTTGTTCAGTTTCGAGGTTTTCGGCAATATTTTCGATATGGTTTTTGCCGACAACCAGGCCCAATTGGTGGCCCGGCTCCGTCCGACCAACGGGCTCTCGGCCGATCTCGAACAACTCAACGTTCTGTTGGCTGCATTATCGCCAAAACTTCAAGATGTAGAGATTGAACCAGTGGCCTGCCAGGAATACATTCTATACCGCGCAAAACCCGAAATCATGACACTATACGGGATCAGCTATGACGAGCTAATCAATGCCGTGCAGAATGCGCTGAACGCTCGTCAGTTGTTCACCATTATGCAAGGGCGATTTTCAGTCCCTGTGGTCATGGGAGACAATGAATCCCAGTTGAAAGAACTTTTGCAAAATGCAACCATTTCCAAAAACGGGACTAACATACCGGTATCTTTGTTTTTAGAGGAGACCCGCGGTCAGGATATGAAAACCATTACTTCAGGACCCGAAGGGACCTTTTATCCATTAAATCTCAATTTGGAAGAGACTCGAGTTCCAGCTGCCATGGATACAATCCGGAAAACAGTTATGGAGAACGAGCATTTTGAGGTGAGTTTCAGTGGCTCCTATTTTTCGAATCGCGAGATGGTCAAAGAACTTTCGGTTATTCTTGTCATTGCCATTCTCCTGTTATACTTCATTCTGGCCTCTCAATTCGAATCGATCATTCAGCCCCTGATCATTCTCTCGGAGATTGTCATGAACTTATTCTTCACTATGCTGGTACTCTGGGGACTGGATCTCAGTCTGAACATTATGTCTCTCATTGGCATTATCGTCACATGTGGCATCGTGATCAATGATTCGATCCTCAAAATCGATACGATCAACCGATTGCGCCAAGAAGGAATGTCGTTGATCCACGCCATCATTGAAGCGGGACGTAGACGGCTTAAACCGATTATCATGACCTCATTAACCACTATTCTGGCTATTGTGCCATTTTTGGTCCGTGGCGATATGGGGTCCGATCTCCAATATCCGCTTTCGTTGACCGTGATCGTCGGCATGACTACGGGTACATTGGTCAGTGTGCTTTTTGTACCTCTCGTGTACTATACAATTTACAAGAAAAAATAAATTGACATGCCGTCACGCCATCGGTTATCTTCGTTTTCGATTCTACTGATCATGGGTGCCCTGATGTTAATCGGCGGCGTTCTGATTCCACGGCTGAACGTGCAATATACTCCCCCGGCCAAAACCAACAACATCAGTGTGTTCTTCAACTGGTCTGGAGCATCGGCCCGGGTGATCGAAACAGAGGTTACCTCCAGAATCGAGGGGATCCTGGCTCGCATCGACGGTGTAGACTACCTGAATTCCGTATCTGGGAAAGGATGGGGCCGAGTCGACATAGGCTTCAAGAAAGGGATCCGAATGGATATGGCCCGGTTCCAAGTAGCGTCCCAAATACGATATATATATCCCTCGCTTCCTCAAGGAGTCAGTTATCCCACTCTCTCTTTGAATACCTCCGGGATCAGTGATTCTCCGGCCTTGACCTACACGGTGAATGCCGATTTAAGTTCAGACGAAATCGGGCAGTATATTACAGAACATATGCTGACGCCATTGGGCCGTATCGAAGGTGTCAGTGATGTGCGCCTATCCGGGCTCACCCCCTTTGTTTTCGAAATCGCGTTCGACCCGGCAAAAGCTGCTGTGCTCGGAATCTCTGGCGATGAGATCGCAACGGCTATCAACAACTATTTTAGAGAGGATGCCGTCGGAATGGTTACTCTGGAGCAGGAGCAAGATCGGGTAATTCAAGTCAAGATTGCCAATACAGGATCTACGGAATTCGACGATATTCCGATCAAACGCATAGAGGGTCGGACCATCTACCTGCGTGATGTCGCCGAAATCCGATATACTGAGGCAGCACCTGACTTTTACTACAGAATCAACGGGTTGAATACAGTCAACATTGCTATTTTTATCGAGAGAAACAGCAACCTGATTGGCGTCGCCAATGAGGTCAAACGACAAATGACCCAACTATCGGCTTCTTTCCCCGAGAACTTTTCGAGGCAAATCAGTGTTGACAATTCAGAATATGTCAACACCGAACTGCACAAAATCTATATCAGGACCCTGTTAACATTAGCAATCCTGCTGGTTTTCGTTTTTGTCGTCAGTCGTAATTTTTCCTATTCACTGATTATTTTCTCCACGCTGCTGGCTAATATTCTTGTCGCGGTCATTTTTTACAATCTATTCGGGTTGTCCATCCACCTGTACACTTTGGCCGGAATCACGGTGTCGTTGGGTATCATCATCGACACGTCGATTATCATGACCGACCATTACAGTTCATATAAAGATCACCGCGTTTTCACCGCGATTTTAGGTGCGTTACTAACGACGATTGCGGCCCTTGCCGTGATCTTTTTCTTGCCGGAAGACCAAAAGCAGAATCTGGCAGATTTCGCTATGGTCATCATTATCAACCTTGTCGTCTCGTTACTCGTCTCCTTGATGTTCATCCCTGCGCTATTGGACAAATTCCCCTTGAGACGCAATATGGTTTCAATGCGGAACAAATCCAAAAGAAGGGCCGTACGTTTCAATCGAGGCTATATGCGTTTTATCGCATGGGGACGGCGTCATCGCTGGATATTTATCATAGTGCTCATCCTGGGGTTCGGGCTTCCCATCCACATGTTTCCTGCAAAACTTGATCAGGACCCGACCGATCCCAAATGGTGGAAAACGCTCTATAATAAAACGATCGGAAGCAATGTTTATCAACGGCACAAAGAGGTTATCGAACAAGCGTTCGGAGGATCGTATCGATTATTTTCGCAAGCCACCAAGTCATCCAACTATTTTCGGGTACCCGAACGCAAGCAGTTGTACATTCGAGCCGGTATGCCCGAGGGTTGTACCGTTCAACAGCTCAACGAGGTGATCAAACGTATGGAGAACTACCTGAGCCAATTCGACGAAATCGAAATGTTTCAGACCTCAATCACCGGCCATGATCACGGATTTATCGATGTCTTCTTTAAGCCGGAATACGAACACGGTGCGTTTCCGTCTAAGTTGAAACAAAATGTCATTCAGATGGCTACCCAATATGGTGGAGCTACATGGGCCATATCCGGAATCGATGACCAGGGATTCTCTAACAATATTCAGGCTGGAGGCAAGGTACATAGAATCACATTAAGGGGATACAATTATGATGAATTGCTCGGATATGCGCAGCGACTGCTTGACACTATGGCGATCAACCGACGGGTCCAGGGTGCTGAAATATATGGAGGCAGCTGGTCGGTACCCCAACAAGAATATTATGTGCAAATCGATAAGGAGCTGGCTGTCCACCGAGACATTGATATATACCAATACTTCAATTATCTGCGGTTGTTGCTGTTCGACCAAAGTCTTCGCCCCATTTTTATAGATGGCCGGCAAGAACGAGTGTCGCTTGTATCGACTCAGAAAGAGAGTTTTGATCTGTGGAATGTAAAGTATAATCCCTTGCAGATCGACACAATGGAGGTCAAACTGAATGATTTCGCGCACATCGACAAACGGCCGATGGGTATCGATATATTCAAATATAATCAGTCGTACGAGATATCGATCGTATTCGATTTTATCGGTTCATATGAATTAGCAGATAGGATGATGAACGATTACGTGGCGTGGCTCAATGATAAAGTCCTCCCAATCGGCTATCAGGCAGAACGTCCGCACTACGGACTCTGGGGTGCACAACGGTCTTATCAGTTTCTTCTGATCCTGTTGGTTATTGCCATTATCTATATCATCAATGCCATACTCTTTGAGTCACTGCTCAAGCCATTTATTATCATTCTGATGATCCCGATCTCATTCATAGGGGTTTTCCTGACGTTTGGAACAGGATGGTTCAGTTTCGACCAAGGCGGAGCAGCAGCCTTCTTGTTGTTGTCAGGCATTGTAGTCAATGCAGGGATATATATTGTCAATGAATACAACAATCTCCCGAGCCGCGATGTGCGACAACCGCTTCGTGGATATATGAAAGCATACAGTCACAAGATTATACCGATCCTGCTTACCGTATTGTCCACCATCTTGGGACTGATACCTTTCCTGTACGACGGGAAAGATGATGTTTTCTGGTATGCATTCGCAATCGGCGCCATGGGAGGCATGGTATTTTCCCTGGTCGCCTTGTTCATATACCTGCCGATCTTCCTTCCCTTAAAGAGAAGACGGGTGATAGAAAATAGATAAACGTTTATTTCTGATCAGGCCCTATCATTGTTGATAACAAAACGAACCCGAGTCTTGTGGATTCGGGTTAACACTATACTAGCCTATTCGTCATTGATCAGTGCCAGACATTGCATTAAAACGGAGGCATACATCGGTAATAGGGTAACGCAGTATCCGAACGATCGAGGAGATTACACTACCGGTCATGTATCCGATCCTATTTCCACGGCTCAAAACTTATCATTGTGTAATATGCATTCCGTTAATCGTTTCTTGCCTTATGAAATCATTTTTACGGCATGATATGAGCATGTAAGCCTGATTTGAAATGTTTTCGGGGGATGCATCAGTGAGACGTCTCTGATTATTCTACTGTCTGTCCATGTTCAACTTACTCCGTATAGTGTGTTATCCGATCGGCCTGTCCATAGGCACAACCTATCCCCGTAGCCCATAAATTCATCACGTTTCATGTGTTGGCTATTAGTAGATTAACATAAGATTGTCCATGCGAGAGGGAACCCGTTGAGATGTAGCATTTGCAAATTCTCATCGGACCATGAGATCGGATTCACCACACCCTAATTGATCCTTGCTACAGGCCGACAGATACGGTAAACAGCATACTTCCCATCAAAAAAACGAACAGGACACATACTCCCCATGGTTTTCTCATAATCCATCCATTTTAAGTGTATTTATTGTCGCCTCCGTACAGATTGCTCATACATTGATAGAAAAATAAAGGTAAGCGACCTCCCGGATAATACCATAATGATCCACTCAATTGCAAATTGAGTGGATCATTAGCCAGAGATATACGTCTGTTTCGAGGCTCTTGTAGATTAAAGTTGCATGAATTCTTTTTCTGTAATAATGCTCAATTTATATTTCTGCACGATCTCATCTAACCGCGAATTGTCGCTGGTACGCAGAATCATATAAACTTTTTCCCGGATAGAGAAACAGTACATGTATTCGATCGAAATACCCTCTTGTGCAAAAGAACTTAACTGCGATGCCAGCACATCCGCACTTGAGCGGCAAGTTAAAGCTATTACATCGTTCTGTTGCGCACTGACGCGATGTGCTTTGAGCACTTCGTAAGCGCGGGCTGCGTCGGAGGTAATCAATCGCAAAATACCATATTCGGACGTATCCGCTACAGTAGCTGCAATAATTCGAATATCGGCTTTGCCTAAAATATCGAGAATTTCATTCAGCCGGCCTGATTTATTCTCGAGGAATACGGATAATTGCTTAATAGTCATCATAATTACCTCTATTTATTTTTTCGTAAATCTTTTACCCGAATTGCTTTGCCTTGAGATTGCGGGAGAGCTCCTTTGTCGACCAGTCTTATTTTAGGAGTGAGGAGAATCTCATCTTTGAGTTGGCGAGTAATTTCGCGGGTCAATCCTTGTAATTGCGAATAGTCGTCCGTAAACAGGTCGCTCAGTTCGACTTCCACCAGGACTTCGTCGTTGTTGTTGATCGTATCGATTGTAATCAGGTAGTTTGCCCCCAACTCTTTGAATTGCATCAGAATTTTTTCGATCTGCATTGGGAAAATATTGACTCCCTTGACAATGAACATATCATCGCTTCTACCTTTGAGTCTGTCGATTCTTCGGTGAGTCCGACCGCAAGGGCATTCTCCGGGGAGGATACGCGTCAAGTCTCGGGTTCTGTAACGGATCAACGGCATTGCATCCCGATCCAGGGTTGTCAGGACCAGTTCTCCGACCTCGCCATCGGGAACCGGCTCCAAGGTTTCAGGATCGACGATCTCCATGATATAGCAATCCTCCCATAAGTGTAATCCGTTCTGCTCCTGGCATTCGAAGGCCACTCCGGGGCCGCTCATTTCGGACATACCGAAACTGTTGAAGGCTCTCACGCCGAGCGCATTCTCGATTTTACGCCGTTGCGCATCGGTATGTGGTTCAGCGCCGATCACCAGGGTGGTCAGTTTGGTATCGGTACGCGGATCGATATTCATCTCCCTCATCACTTCATACAGACGGAAGACGTAGCTCGGAATGGCGTGTATGGCTGTGGTGCCGAAATCCCGGATGAATTTGATTTGCCGAATCGTATTTCCGGCGGCAGCAGGAACCGTCAGCGCACCGAGTTTTTCCGCGCCGTATTGGAAGCCGAGTCCACCAGTAAACATACCGTAACCGGACGTATTTTGAAAAACATCACTGCTACGCAATCCGACCATATACAGACATCGAGCCACTCGATTCGCCCATTGATCCAGATCGTGCTGCGAGTGACAGATCACCGTAGGGTTACCTGTTGTACCGCTGGAAGAGTGGAGTCTGACCACCTGATCCATAGGAGCGGCCACCAATCCGAAAGGGTAATTATTTCTGAGATCGTCTTTGGTAGTGAATGGTAATTTCCGCAGATCGTCTAAGGTATTGATTTTATCCGGCGTAATACCGGCCTCACCCAAACGGGTCTTATAGAATGGACTCTGAAGAGCGATCCGGATGGTTTCTTTCAGTCGTTTTATTTGGAGAGCCTCCAGATCGGCTCGTTTCATTGTTTCAATTTCAGGTTGATAGTATTGATTATTCATGGTAGTAGAAACATTAAACACATATCCAGCGCATACAAAGTTGCTTTTTTAGCAACATTTTGTGACAGGCAGGAGTACAAAAACAGCCTCTCCCCTCTTTGGAAATGGAAAAGCGGAGTTAATTTGTACCCATCGTTAAGGAGAATATGACCACAATGCCTGTAACACGATTTTAAATTCTCAGTTGTTTGTGTGCCTTGCCTGGCGGATAGGCACAACAAATTTAAACTAAATTACGAAATTATTGCTGAATATTCTCGCCGGATTACGACTACGACTACTTTTCCATGATTGCCCTTGCCATCAAATTGCGGATCAAGTGTTGGTTTAATCTTTAGTGATTCGTAAGATAAATGAATGTCTTTAGTTGATTTATAATACAATTAGTTTTGTATGCACCGCTTATCATTGCCTTGCGACAATAACTCTCGCGTAAATAATTTAAGTTCATGCCCCTACTTATTAGTTAAATATTGAACTATTCAACAAGTTTTTCTTATCTTTGCGCCCACATTTTGCAGCCATGACATACGAAGGGCGTGATTTCAGGGAATTCCAATTACAAATAGTTCGTATACGCATTGCGTTTCGGCAATGCGTGCAACGGACATTGAGACGGCATGGTATCTCAATTACGTTCGAGATGCTTCAGGTTCTCAGTTGTTTGTGGCGCGAACAGGGAGCGACTCAGCAACGGTTGGCGGAACGCACCGCCAAAAGCAAGGCCAGTTTGAGCAGTTTGATGAATAATCTGGAAAAGCGAGGCTATATCGAACGGCGTGAAGAGCCTTTGGACCGCCGGAACAAACGCGTCTACCTGACAGCTGAAGGCGAACGGTTCTGGCAACAGATTTGGCCCGTGCTCAGCGAGTTGTATGCTGACCTTGAGCGGCGCTTCGGGAAATCATTTTTACAACAGATGGCGACTGATTTAACACGAATCCAGGATGCATTGGATGAGATATAAGATATTGCTAGTAACATTATTGGGGCTTTTGTTTGCGTCCACCTCCCAGGCTCAAAGCGATACGTTGTTTTTGACGGTCGATCGACTTTTCGAATGGGGATTACAGCAGAGTTTGCAATTGCAGGCCGACGCTCTGCACGAAACAGTTACCCAAGAACGTGCCAAAGATGCGCGAGCCCAACAGTGGCCGGACCTCGATGTAGGGCTTCGAGGCGGATTTGTCGGGCAACCGGTTGTTTTTCGGCGAGGTCTGAGCGATGCCTATAGACCCGACGCCCCCGATTGGTCCCAGAACTATGCCCTTGACTTTTCCCAACCGATATACCAGGGCGGGAAATTGCGATACGTCGTCCGAAAGGCCGACCTCGAGCATACGCTGAGTACGATGCAAACCGCCACCGACAAAGCTGACCTCAAATTGACCCTGCTGGACGAATACATGCAGTTGTTCAGCCTGTACCGGCAACAGCAGGTGCTCACCCGCAATATCGAGGAATCGCAACGTCGTCTCCAGGATATACGCCGTATGAAAGAGGAGGGCCTTATCACGACCAACGACGTGCTGCGGAGCGAGATGCAGCTGACCGACGACGAGCTCTCGTTGCAGGAGGCGGAAAACGGCATTGTTCTGGCGTCGCAACGATTGGATATACGTTTGGGGCTGAACGAGACACTGCTTATCCGGCCCGATACGACGCTACTCTATTTGCCTGTCACACTGGCACCTTACGAACAATATGTCGAGGAGGCCTATCGGGACGACCCATTCATGCGGCAGCTACGCATGCAAACCGATTTGGCAATCAATGATGTCTCGTTGGCCCGTTCAACCATGCGTCCCAATATCTCCTTGTATGCATCGAATACATTGGCCCGCCCCATATCGCGGACTCTCGAAGATATGTACAACAACAACTGGAATGTAGGGGTTTCGCTTTCTATGCCGTTATTTTCATTTTATAAAAGCCACCACAAAGTGAAAACGAGCCAGTTGGCGGTCACCTTGAGCCAAAACACTGAGGAGCAGGAGAAGCAACGTATTCGGTTACGTGTTCGGACGGCCTATCTGCGGCATCAGGAGGCCCGCCATCAGGTCGAAGCCTTGCAACTGTCGGCCCAACAGGCGCAGGAGAACTATCGCATCATGCAAAACCGCTATATGAATCAAGTGGCCATACTGACCGATCTGCTGGACGCGAATGCGGTCCGGCTGGAGGTGGAATTGCAACTGACAGCGGCGCGCACGCGGGTGATCTATACCTATTATGAATTACTCAGGGCCTGCGGGCGCCTATAAATAAACGAGAAGGAGGGAGTTATGGGAGATTGGCATTCAAAGCGGCGGAGTTTACGGAAGTATCGTCTCCGGAATATTATTTTGAATACGGTGTGCATCCTGTTGGCCGGATCCGGACTGTGGATTACGGCCCATTATTTCTGGCGTCATATCCGTTACGTTGTGACGAACGACGCCTCAGTGGATCAGTATGTCATTCCCTTGAATATCCGGGTTGCGGGCTATATTCGGGAAGTACGTTTTACCGAGCACCAATTCGTACATCAGGGCGACACGTTGCTCATTCTGGACGATCGAGAGTACCGTATCCAGGTCAAAGAGGCGGAAGCATCTTTGTTGGATGCGCACGGTACGCAAGATGTGATACATTCGGGGATCCAGACATCACAGAACAATGTGGCGGTTCAGGATGCGAATATAGCCGAAGCGAAAGCGAAATTGTGGCAGGCGGAACAGGACTACCATCGGTTCGAACGTCTGTATCGTGAGGAGTCGGTGTCCGGACAACAATATGAACAATCCAAAGCGGCCTATGAAGCGGCGGAGGCTCGATATCAGGCGTTGGTCGGACAAAAAAAGGCGGCGCTTTCGCAATATACCGAGGCCAATAAGCGCACGGTCAGTGCACAAGCCAATATTCTGCGCAAAGAAGCCGATCTGGACATGGCCCGTCTGAACCTTTCCTACACGGTCCTGACAGCTCCTTACGACGGATATATCGGACGCCGCACCCTCGAACCCGGACAATTCGTCCAGGCGGGCCAAACCATCTCCTACATGGTCCGCAACCAGGACAAGTACATTACCGCGAATTATAAAGAGACACAGATCGCACATATCTTTATTGGTCAGGAAGTGATCATCAAGGTAGATGCTTATCCTGATCGTCGTTTTCGGGGGCGAGTGACGGCCATATCGGAAGCGACGGGGTCAAAATATTCGCTGGTACCGACCGACAATGCGTCCGGCAATTTTGTAAAGGTACAGCAACGCATTCCGGTTCGTATAGACCTGGATAACATATCCGAAGAGGATATGACCCTATTGCGTGCCGGCATGATGGTCGAAACAGAAGCGTTGCGTCGATGATCTCGGCCGCTGAACTTGAATTGCCAGTCCGCCGGTGGGTGCCGGATTGGTTGGCCACGGTCAGTTTGGTGCTGATTATGCTGCCTGTCACGATGCTTAATGGTTCCTATACTGGCAGCATGCTGGAGGTGTCGAACACCTTAGGAACCAATACGGAGGATATCACGATGGGTTATTATGCGGCCTCGGTCGGGATGGCTATCGCCTACCCGATCGTTCCCAAAATATTGGGTGCATTTTCTTCCAAGGCATTGCTGATAATCGACTTGAGTTTACAGCTGTTATTAAGCTGGCTCTGTGCGCGTTCTCAACATGCGGACACACTGATTGTGTGCAGTTTTTTCATTGGTTTTCTCAAAGGTTTTCTGATGCTGTGGTGTATCCGGCGCATTAAGAAGATCTTCAGTCTTCAAGATGTCCGCAGTGAGTTTTATGCCTACTTTTATCCCCTGGTGTTTGGACTGGGTCAGCTATCCATGATTATCACGGCCGAATTGGCCTATCACTACGACTGGAAATACATGTACTATTTCATGATGCTTCTACTGCTCGTAGCCTTGTTGATCGTCTCGGTATGTTATCGCCACGACCGACCTATTCGCGCCCTATCAATCCACGAGTTGCATATCCGTGAAATGTTTATTATTTCGACCGGATTGTTGATGCTGATGTACTTGCTCAATTACGGCAAGGTACTGGATTGGATGTCCTCACCCCGCATATGTTTCTATATCGTGTTGGCCCCTGCATTGATCGCCTTTTTCATTTGGACGCAACACCATACCCGCACTCCTTATGTCAATTTGGCGCCACTCTATCAGCCCAAGGCGATCGTAGGTTATCTCTACATGATGATCGTCATGTTCTTTAGCACCTCGACCACCTTGTTGACCAACTATATGACTTCTATTCTGAAAGTCGACGCCACACATACGTATACCCTATACATTTATTTGTTGCCGGGGTACATCCTGGGGGCTTTCATCTGTTTTTGGTGGTTTCGCTGGCAACGCTGGCGGTTTCGCTTTCTCATTGCTGGGGGCATGGCCTGCTTTGCTCTTTTTTTCGGGATGCTCTATTTTGGGATCTCCCCTGACAGTACGTATGAAAGTCTTTTTTTCCCGATTTTCATACGGGGTGTCGGCATGTTGACGCTGATCATTGCATTTGCCTTGTTTGCAGTGGAAGAGCTGAATCCCAAATATCTTATATACAATGCTTTTTTTCTTATTGCGACGCGGTCAGCATTAGCGCCTATCATGGCGACATCATTTTATAGCAACCTGCTGTATCGGCTTCAGCAAAAATATTTCCATACGTTGTCGGGACATTTTTCGGAGGTCGATCCATTAGCCGCCGAGCAATATAGTTCCACACTGAGTCATTCGATGATCCAAGGCCATGGATACGCAGAGGCGACCCAAATGGCGACTCAAAATCTATATACGACACTACAACAACAAAGTCTTTTGCTGGCGCTCAAAGAGATTCTCGGGTGGTTGTTTGTGGTGTCGTGTGTGATAGCGATCATTTCCCGTTTCATTCCATTTCACAAGACCATTCGGGTCAAATACACCAAAGCAGGCGACGATATGGTATGATGCAAGGGTATCCCTGATTACACAAGATTATATATAATAAAATTCCCCTGTTACAACGGCTACGCAAGCTCGTATGTAACAGGGGAATATGTTGGGTTCTCGTGCTATTCGATACCAATGATCATTGCACATTCACGTTCGAGAGGCACGTCGAAAACGAGTTGCTGTCCCATTCGGCTATACTGCATCTCCACCGGATCTTTCCCTGGATATACGACCTGACAAACACCCTTGCCATTCGGAGCGACCCATTCGGGTACCCGTACCCGGACTTGGGGCTGATTACCGTAGACGATCGGAATCACATAACCTTGCGGCGTATCGAAGATATTTGCTTTGGCCGCGCCATCATCTACCGATACCGCATGAGGTTCCAGCACCCAACGGCGTTCTTTCATCCGGTTGAACAACTTGCCGTAATCCATAAACAGCGTCACCACACCTGGATCATCCGGCTGAATTGAATGGTCATTCCCGGGGAACGGGGCCATCGGGAATACCCCCATATAGAGGTATCGTTGCAGGAAATAGTCCATCCCGCTGCTACGTACCTGTTGTGATGACTCGATCCAACCCATGGCAGGTTTTTCTACCGTCATGAAGCCAGTCGTATTGAGAGCCGGTCCCGAATTGCCGAACTCGCAGAAGATACCGTCCGCCTGTTCCAGTTGATCGATACGTTTTGTGAGGTTGTTGACCAGTATGGACTTGCCGGCCTCATGGAAGATCGGGCCGATTTTGCTCATGGTCTCTTTCCACGAAGAATTGAGGAAACGTGCAGGTGCACCTGCATACCACGATACTCCGTCATCGGCTTTTTCATTATAAAGTTGCGTCCAGTCGAGCCGGTCGATGCAGATGCCGGAAGCATTGGTCAGATACTCGATATGCCTCTTGGCCTGTTCGATGAGATGGGCTTGATAGGTAGGATCACCCGGATCGACACAGAAACAGCGGATCCACGACCAGTACGGCACCCCGATCGGGTCCTGTTGTTCGCCTGGGGCCATATTTCGTTCGGCTTTCGAGACAACGGCCGAAGCAAACCGGTGATACACCATATCATTGGCATTCCGCCACATCTGGGCTTCGTCCTGAATGGTCTGTGCAGGCCGAGGATACACCAAGTGATTGCCAAACTCCGTGATGTTAAAATAACTCATCACATGGAATCCGTCTTGTTTCATCCGTCCGGCATATTCGTTCATTCTTTTGGCCGAGGTCGGTTGGCCGGAGAGGTCAATCCACTCTTCGTCGTAAGCTACCGGCGGAATAAACATACCCATATACGGGAAATCGAAGCTCGCCTGCCAATTGGTTGTAAAAGCCATTTCATTGAGGCTGTCGATATCGTAATCGTAGAATTCACGGGCATAGGCACAGGTTCCTCCCAATTTGTGCACATCGGGATTGATCGGTTCAAAATATTTCCGGTCACGTTCGCTGACCCAGGCCATGGCCGAGCGCCAGTCAGCCTCATGACCTACCAGGTCGAGAGTGAGTTTCAACGGGCGGTCAGCTCTCAAACGGTTGAAAAGGCGTTCGAATCGCAATTCACCCTCAGCGGATACATATAGATCGAGGTCATTGATCACGTCATCGGGAGATAGAGCGATGGAGAGTGCTGCATCCTTTTCAGGTACGAGCACCGTCACCATCGGGATGGCAAATATGTCGCTCTGATAAGGGATAAACCACCCCATTTTTTTCGAATCGGGGCGTACATACGGAGCGCCGAAAGAATAACGCACATTGGAGAAAGGCATACCCACCAGTGGATCGAGCCATTCATAACGCGGATCGGGAGTGATCGCCTCCCGCGCAGTACTTTGTTTCAGTTGGTCGAAATAGGCTCGTGCAGCGGGTGTGGCTGAGGCCGAATCGAGTTGGGGATTACCCCACGCGGTCCAGAACAATACGCTGTCGCGTTCCACCGGATAACGGAACATGCTGACCAACTCACTTCCCCAGTCACCACCGGTGGCCGTAATTTCAATTTCCATACGAATGCCCTCTCCATGCGGGAAATAACGTTCAACCACACGGGCCCCCCGTTCGAGCGAGTCACATTTCACCTCACGGACGAATTCATAACCACCCTCCTTGAGCGCTTCGACCGATACTTTCCCACTTTCCGTTGTTCGGGCGATTGCGAAGTCTCCGGTCACCTCTCTAGCCACTTTCTTCTTTCCGAATCTCATTTTGGTAATTTCGCCCTGTTGCGAAAGAGTTAGGTCCACGGTTGGACTTTTAACCTTCAGGGAGTCGGAACACCCGCCTAGTGCCAGCATGGTCACAGGTAAGATCCAATAGCACCATTTGTTTTTCATTTTCATTTCGGATTAGTTTAACCATGTGATGCCCGTATCCCAGATGAAGAGGTTCTACGCGGGCGTTCTTCAAAATAAATAAAAATGTGTGATTTAAACAAGCAAGACGGTGTGATATCATGTTGTCGGGGCCGATCCGCCGGGACGGCAGAAATAATAGGATTAAAAAAGTAGAAGTTCGTCGACGATCTGGAATAATTTATGTATCTTGTTAGGACGAGTTTGATCAATACCTATAAAGATTATGAGAAGAATCCTGTTGATAACCTTTTTTATTTTTACGATCCATTCTGTTTCGAATGTAGAAGCGTGTACGGGCATTACGCTCCGTTCAAAGGATGGAGCATGCATTGTAGCCCGGACCATCGAATGGGGCGGGAGCAATCTGAATAGTCGCTATGTCGTGGTGCCACGCGGATACACTCAGCGATCGTATGTTCCCGGCGGGATCGACGGGATGGAATTTACCGCACAATATGGTTACGTGGGGTTGGCTGTCGAAGAATCCGCGTTTGTGGCAGAAGGGCTCAACGAAGCCGGGCTCTCAGCCGGATTGTTTTACTTTCCCGGTTATGGGGAATACGAAGCGTATGATCCATCGGAAAAGGCGACGAGTATAGCCGATTTACAGTTGGTTCCGTGGATTTTGGGACAATGTGCAACAGTTGATGAAGTGAAGGAGGCGATCAGTCAGGTACATGTTGTTTCGATAGATCCTCGGGCATCGACCGTCCACTGGCGTTTCACCGATGTAAGCGGCCGCCAGATCGTATTGGAAATCATTGATCGACAATTGGTTTTTTACGAGAATCCTCTGGGGGTATTGACTAATTCTCCGGATTTTGACTGGCAGTTGACCAATTTGAATAACTATGTCAATCTTTATTCGGGTTCGGCACCATCTCAACCGTTCGGCAGTATGACATTGTCATCGTTCGGCGCAGGTAGCGGTTTTCTGGGGCTACCCGGCGACGTGACTCCCCCGTCGCGTTTTGTACGTGCCGCATTTTACCAGACGACGGCACCACAACAGGATTCAGCCTTGCTGACTGTCCTTCAGTGTTTCCAGATACTGAACAATTTTGACATACCGATAGGTGTTGAATTCAGCCGTGATCAAACGCCCACAGACATTCCGAGTGCTACGCAATGGACATCGGCAACAAATATGCGGGATCGTATTCTGTATTACAGGACAATGGACAACAGTGCCATCCGTAGTTTTGATCTGCGCACGATCGACTTTTCGCGGGTCAAATATCAGGAACATCCGCTGGATGATGTGCGTCGCCAACCTGTATTACCCATTGTGATCCAATGATCCGATCCTTGAAGAATCATTCAGAAAGCAGATTCTACAGTGTCTTGTAGGGTTAAATTTCCCGGACATTTGTTCGCCTAATTTATTCAGCGACTCTATTTTTAACCGGTCTGTGCCATCCATAGACCGGTTTTTGTTTCGATCGTCGGTCCGTTTCTTGCAAATCACATCTCTGTATACATTACAAGCTAAACCTATCTGCATCAATCTTTGTCCCTCAATGTTCCCCACCACCTTTCCCGCATATTACCGGAACAGTTTTGCCAACATAAAGCGTAAATCGTGCGGAGACATGCCAATGATCGAAAATAATCGCTATTTTTAGGGTCGAATTTATGTGCGGGATCATGTTTGCAATAGATGCTATTTTGCGACAGAATCCCGCCTGCAACACGAAATTTCATGTCCGTACAAACCAACTTAACAGCAATACGTAATTCATTGCCGGCTACGGTAACGTTGGTAGCCGTATCGAAGACCCATCCGGTCGAGGCGATCCAAGCCGCGTATGAGGCCGGTCAACGTATATTCGGAGAGAACCGTCCCCAGGAGATGGCGGCCAAACAGTCCGTCTTGCCATCCGACATACGATGGCATATGATTGGGCACCTACAGACGAACAAAGTACGGCTTATAGCTCCGTTTGTTGATATGATCCATTCTGTGGATTCAGAGCGTCTGTGGCAGACGATTGACCGGGAAGCGGCCCGCATCGGCCGGACGATCGACATTCTACTCGAACTGCATATAGCCCGCGAAGAGAGCAAACACGGGTGGAACGGGGAAGAACTGACCGCATGGCTTGATACGGACACGTATCGCGAATTTACCCATACACGGGTCCGTGGACTGATGGGAATGGCCAGCTATGTTGACGACCGAGATCAGATTTCCGAGGAGTTTCGGGGATTGAAGGCGTTATTTGATCATTTGCGCCAGACACGTTTCGGTTCGGAATTTGATACTCTATCGATGGGCATGAGTGGCGATTACCGGATAGCCGTAGATTGCGGGTCTACCATGGTGCGCATTGGCAGTTCGATTTTTGGTTCTCGTTCATATCCAATAGATTCACAACAATAAAATACAATGATATGATTGATTTACATGTCAACTATTTAGGGCTTGAGCTTCGTAACCCGATTATCGTGAGCAGTTCCCCATTCACTTCGACGGTTGATAAGATCGTTCGCTTGGAGGAACATGGAGCAGGTGCCGTTGTACTGAAATCTGTTTTCGAGGAACAGTTGCTTGGCGAGACAGCCTTTCTCGAACGTTATCACGACTATCCTGAAGCAGCGGATTATTTGAGTTCCTATCTGCGCAGCGATTATGTCGGGAATTACCTCAATATGATCAGTGAGGCCAAACGTCGCACCACACTTCCGATCATTGCGAGCATCAACTGCATCACGGGAGGAGAATGGATTGAGTTTGCCCGTCGAATCGAACAAGCGGGAGCCGATGCACTTGAATTGAATATATTTTTATTGCCGACCGACAAAGACTTGGATACCGATGCAATTGAGCGCCATTATCTCGACATTGTCAACAAGGTCACATCAGCTGTTAGCTTTCCGGTTTCGGTCAAATTAGGCATTCGGTTTACAAACATATTGTCGATCGTCAAGGAAATCTATTATCGGCATGGGAAAGGCGTTGTTCTTTATAATCGGTTCTACGAACCGGATATCAATATCGACAACATGACTCTTGTGGAAGGAGATACATTCAGTATGTCCGGAGAATTGCGCAACAGTCTTCGCTGGATAGGTCTTACATCCGCCCAGGTTCCATTGATAGACCTGTCGGTTTCAACAGGTATCCACACAGGCGAAGATGCGGTCAAAGCGATTTTGGCCGGGGCCAAAACGGTCCAGGTGTGCACGGCCCTGTACAAACAAGGACTCGGAGCCATCGGAGACATGAAGGCCTTCATTTCAGAGTGGATGCAACAACACACATTTGAACGCGTGAGCGATTTTTGCGGTAAGCTCAATTTTGCGAGTGCAGCCGACACAACGCTATACGAGCGTGTACAATACATGCGTTATTTCCCGAAGGAACCGGTCATGTAGATCAAGGATTTGAGAGTTTCCGATTACACCTCATGTTAAAGGAGATCTCAACCAAAAGAATTTGGGGATACCTTGATGGGTATCCCCGAATTCTTTTTTTAGGAATGTAGCGACGAATGCTATGGGATCCACATCCTCCCCTATTCTCATATTAGATTATTTGGCTTGTGGCGCATGGATTCAGAGGTCTGAATTACCTTCCGTTTTAAGATATTGTTCGGCTTGTTCGAGCGCTTCGAAGAATTCAGCCCCGAATCGTCTGATGATCGGTTCCCGGAGCATTCGATAGACCGGTACGCCACATTTTGCTCCTTTCGCGCACGCAGGCTGACATACATCCCAGCGGTGGTAATTCAACCCGAGCGTCCCGTTTCCGAACCGGACAACTCGGATCGGGTACAGATGACATGATATCGGTTTCTTGAATTGGGTTTTACCTTCATTGTATGCCCGTTCAATCGCACAAAGAGTTACCCCGTTCTCCTCGAATGAATAGGCACACTCCGCACCGTTGATCAATGTGGTTGTACACTCCCCCTCCTCATCCATTACCATAAAACCGTTTTGCTCGACCGCCTGGATTCCCTCAGGTTTCATGTAGGGTTTGTACGCCTCAAACTCCTCTTCGAGTCTATCTACTTCGTCGTCTTCGAGAGGAGCCCCCGCATTTCCTTCGACACAACAAATACCTTTACACGCATCAAGGTCGCAGCAAAAGGGTTCGGTCAGCAAATCCGTACTGACAATCTTATCGTCGATCTGTATCATAATACTAGACACTGGACTTAATTTTCTTTTCTGATCAGTTCCATACCTTTTTTCAGTGCCTGTTCATTTGCAGGCAAGGTGTGATGCAATCTTTCGGGAAGGGACTTTTCAAGACCACGCATTGCATTTTCAATCGTCACAACGGGTCTGACTTTGAGGTATCCTCCGAGAATCATTGTGTTAAACACGCGCAGGTTTCCTTCCCGAGCGGCTTCCGCCGTGGCATCGATCGCATAGATATCGATATCCGATCTGTGCGGAGGGTGTATGATGCCATTCGGATCGTAAATCAACCGCCCCCCGGGCTTAACACGTTCTTCAAATTTGTTCAGACTTTGCTGATTCAGGATGATGGCCGTATCGTATTGGTGCACGATGGGCGAACTGACAGGGCCGTCGCTGATGATGACGGTCACATTTGCTGTACCGCCGCGCATTTCCGGGCCATACGAAGGCATCCAGCTCACTTCGAAGCCTTGCATGACCCCCGAGTATGCCAGGATTTTACCCATCGACAGCACGCCTTGCCCGCCGAAACCGGCTATGATCAACTCCTCTTTCATTGTTTCATTTCGTTTTTTGAGACTTAGCCTTTGATGTCGCCCAGGGGGTAAACCGGGAACATATTCTCCTCCATCCATTGGTTTGCAGCGGTAGGGCTCATTTTCCAACCGCTGTTGCAGGTTGCGACCATTTCGACGAACGAGAGCCCTTTCCCCTCCATGGAGTTTTCAAAAGCCTTACGAATTGCTTTTTTTGCACGGCGAACATTGGCCGCAGTGTGTACACTTTGGCGGGTCACATAGCACACTCCGGGTAGATGCGCCAACATATCGCTGACCACGAACGGGTAACCGTGCAGTTTCGGGTCACGGCCATCGGGCGTGGTCATGGTCTTCATGCCGACGAGGGTCGTTGGAGCCATCTGACCGCCGGTCATGCCGTAAATGGCGTTGTTGACATAAATGATTGTGATGTTTTCACCACGGTTGCATGCGTGAATAGTTTCCCCTGTACCGATTGCAGCGAGGTCGCCGTCGCCTTGGTATGTAAATACGAGCCGGTCGGGATTGAGTCGTTTCATTGCCGAAGCGGCAGCAGCCGCCCGACCGTGGGCAGCCTGCACCCAATCGATGTCGATATAGTTGTAAGCCAGGACCGAGCATCCCACGGGTGAAAGGCCGATCGCACGTTCCTGCAGACCCAGTTCATCGATTGCTTCCGCGATGATTTTATGAATGGTACCGTGGCTGCATCCCGGGCAGAAATGCATGGGGGCATCGGTCAGAACGGGAGATTTCCCGTACACCAGATTTTCGGGTTTGATTTCCACTTCGAATTGAGCCATCGTTATTTGATTTTATCGATTAATTTTGATTTCAAGGCGTTGTACACTTCGTCAGGAGAATGGATTGCACCGCCGCAACGGCCATAATGTTCAGCGGGCACATTTCTTCCGGCCCATAATCTCACATCTTCGACCAGTTGTCCCATACTCATCTCGACAGCCAAAAATCCCTTGACTCGTTCAGCGAGACGGGCAATCACATCACCGGGAAACGGATAGAGAGTGATCGGACGGAACAAACCGACCTTGAATCCCTCTTCGCGCGCCATTTCCATAACGCGCCGGCAGATTCGTGCTGACGATCCGTAAGCCACCAGCACAAAATCGGCATCCTCGCATTCGAAGGTTTCGTATCGCACTTCGTCCTGTTCGATTCGAGCGTATTTTGCGGCCAATATATGGTTGAAAGCCTCCTGAATGTCGGGATCGAGTTCGACCGAAGTTACGATATTACGGGGTCTTCCGCCGACCCGTCCGGTTGCGGCCCAGGAGCCGCATTCACGTTGAATAGACTCGTCGTCGACTCGAGGTTTTCCTTCGGAAAGTTCGACCTTTTCCATCATCTGACCGATCACACCATCCGCGAGCACCATGACGGGATTGAGGTATTTGAATGTGAGGTCGAAAGCGAGTTGCGTAAAGTCATACATTTCCTGTACCGAAGCGGGGGCGAGCACGATCATGTGGAAATCGCCATGACCTCCGGCTTTTACGGCTTGGAAATAGTCGCTTTGAGCGGGTTGAATGGTCCCCAGCCCGGGGCCCCCGCGCGACACATTGACCACGACACAAGGCAGTTCAGCTCCCGCCAGATAGCTCAGTCCTTCGGACATCAGACTGATTCCGGGGCTAGACGAGGAGGTCATTACGCGCTTACCGGTAGCGGCTCCACCATACACCATGTTAATGGCTGCCGTTTCGCTTTCGGCCTGCAATACGACCATTCCGGTTGTTTCCCAAGGTTTTTGACTCATCAGAGTTTCCAATATCTCCGATTGGGGAGTAATCGGATATCCAAAATAGCCATCGCATCCGCAACGTATGGCGGCCATGGCCACAGCCTCGTTTCCTTTCAACAGTTTTATCTCTTTCATGCGGATTTGGTTAAGCGTTCGGATTTTTTTGTCGATACACGGTAATGCAACTATCGGGGCATACGATAGCACAACTGGCACAACCCACACATTTGTCGGGCTCCGCCATCATGCAGTAGTGATACCCCATACTGTTCACGTCATCGGCCAGAGCAATCACCTTGACGGGACAGGCTACGACACAGACGCCGCAACCTTTGCATCGTTCCCGGTCGATGACCAGAGTTCCCTGTATTTTTGCCATGTAAAATTTTCATTTGGTTTAAGACAAATATAACGAAAAAACGGATACGTTTTAACGCGAACTTGCCACAAGAGTACGATATCCAATTTGCCATATTAGGGGGCCAAAACGAACTTATTCAAACGGATGGAAGTAGAGGTTCCTCCGACCCGAACCGTCCTCAATACGTTATCTGACGGTACTCCTCCTCCTGACATTAGAGTGCAAACGGGAGGAGTTAAAAGGCTTCAAGAGAGGCAACAAGTCGGTTGCCATTAGGATTTCTCCACAATTTTCACCAAATTTACACACGTTTTTAGATTTTAATACGACTGCCGTGTCTTGTTCTTTACCTCAAATTTTCAAAGTCAGCTTTGTTGTATTGGCTTTTATGACCGCATGGCCTGTTGATGCACAACGCAGCCGCACACGCACCTATACCCCCCCGAAGCTGGAAGATCTGCCCCAACGGCCGATCGACACCTTGGCTACGGATGATCCGGACACGCGAATAGTTTTGTTCAGCAATAATACGTGGAAATATCTCCTTGCCAATACAGAGCGATATGATGAACTGGCAGTATATCGCGAACATTGGGACACCTCTCAGGTATTTGCCTATAAATCGATCGAATTGTCGGATTTGCCACCCGTAGTGGATATCAATCTGATCCAGAATCTGGAGGATTATAAAGCGCCGATCGTAGGTCGTATATTTTCGAAATACGGCAAACGGGGTCGTCGCAACCATAATGGGGTCGATATACCGCTAAGCATTGGGGAACCGATCTACGCTGCCTTCGAGGGGAAGGTTCGTTATGCCAAATTCAATACCGGAGGTTTCGGAAACCTGGTGATAATCCGGCACAAAAATGGATTGGAGACTTGGTATGCTCACCTTTCGAAGCTCAATGTCGACTACAACCAATATGTCAAAGCGGGTCAGGTGATCGGATTCGGAGGTTCGACGGGGCGTAGCCGCGGGCCCCATCTGCATTTCGAGATGCGCTATTGCGACCAGACGTTCGATCCGGAATTCATTATCGATTTTGAGACGGGGAATCTGCGGTATCAAACCTTTGCCCTTGAGAAGTCATTTTTCAATATTCATTCCCGAGCCACAGACCAACTTGAAGAGGAGGATGATTTTGAATTCCCGATGTTGACCGAGAATTTACCGGATACCGTAACATCAGAAGACCTGCTCGAGCATATAGCACAGTCACAGCAGCCGAAAAAGACCGACGGGGTTGAGATATCGCAAGGCGATGCCGTGTATCACGTCATTAAACAAGGAGATATTTTAGGTCGTATCGCGCAACGGTACGGGGTGTCGATACGCCAAATCTGCCAGCTCAACAACATTACACCGGAAACGATCTTGCGCATCGGTAGGAAATTGCGCATCCGTTAATAAGTTTTGGTTGTCCCCTGACATTTCTTAGGGGTAATCCATAACCCCGTACAAATTCCGATAAAAAATAAGCAGTCCGATACATTGTTATCGGACTGCTTACTATAAAAAGGAGGTTCTCTATCTAACTGGGAAGTATTCATTTCAAGTTGACATCCAACTGCTTGCATGTATTTGAACTTTTCTCCCCTGTACTGATTTTACGGGCTTCCCCAATAAAAGAGTTGCTCTCTACGGCCCTTCAAACCACCCTTTCCGATAGAGTTATAAACATAGGCGCGGATCGAGCGAACTCCGATCCACGCCTATTCCCGTTATCTTATTCCAAACTGTGAATCACCAGGCCGGAACGCAATTTGGGTTCAAACCAAGTGGTTTTGGGCGGCATGATATTTCCGGTATCTGCAATATCGATGAGTTGTTTCATCGATACGGGATACAGTGCGAAAGCGACTTTCATTTCGCCGCTGTCTACACGACGCTTCAGTTCACCGAGGCCGCGAATACCTCCCACGAAATCGATTCTCTTGTCTGTGCGAAGATCTTTGATACCCAAGATCTGGTCGAGCACCAGATTGGACAAGATCGTGACGTCGAGCACACCAATCGGGTCGTTGTTATCATAGGTACCCGGTTTTGCGGTAAGGCTGTACCATTTCCCATCCAAATACATGCTGAAATTATGCAGATGATCGGGTTTGTATATTTCGGTACCGATTTCTTCAACCGTGAAGTTCTTTTTCAACGCTTCGATAAGCTGAGCCGGGGTCAATCCGTTCAAATCTTTTACAACTCGATTGTAATCGATGATCTTGAGCTGATTGTCGGGGAAAGCGACTGCGAGGAAATAGCAATACTCCTCATTTCCTGTATGGTTCGGATTAGCTTTCATTTTTTCCTGACCCACTCGGGCTGCGGCAGCAGTGCGGTGGTGTCCATCAGCCACATAGAGTGCGGGCATTTCAGCGAAGATCGCGGTAATCCGGTCGATGATCGCCTTGTCTTCGATCTTCCAGAAGTGATGTCCGAATCCGTCGGGAGCCACGAAATCGTATTCAGGGGCGTTGTTTTTCACCACATCGGCCACGATCTGGTCGATTTCGTCATTAGTAGGATAAGAGAAGAACACTGGTTCGATATTCGCATTCTGAATGCGTACATGAATCATTCTGTCCTCTTCTTTGTCTGCGCGGGTGAGTTCATGTTTTTTGATCTTGCCGGTCAAATAGTCCTCGAAGTGGCAGCAAATGGCCAACCCGTATTGTGTACGTCCCTCCATGGTCTGAGCATATACATAGTAGCATTCCTGAGGATCCTGTACGAGCCAACCTTTATCTTTCCACTTCTTGAAATTTTCGACAGCTTTATCATACACCTGTTGCGAATGTTCGTCGGCAATGGGGTCGAAATCGATTTCAGGTTTAATGATATGCAGGAGCGAGCGCTCAGTAGCTTCCTCCTTAGCCTCTTGCGAGTTCAACACGTCGTAAGGGCGAGAAGCCACTTCAGCGGCCAATTCTTTTGGCGGTCTGATTCCGCAGAACGGTTTTACTTTTACCATTTTACGTAGTCGTTTCTCAATTATTTATTAACCTGGAAACGGGTATCTCCCGACACGAAGAATTCCACAATCTGACGTGCGGCCGCCAAACCTGCATTGATATTGGCTTCAGCCGTTTCAGCTCCCATTTTTTTCGGAGTAGCGAAGACACGATTGCCAAACTTTTCATTGAGTACAGTCTGCATATCTGCTGCTATATCAGTAATATACTTCAGGTCTGTACGTTCAGCCAACGCTTTGGCCACCCCTTCTTCGTCGATAACTTCCTTACGAGCTGTGTTGACCAAAGTAGCCCCTTTAGGCATCTTCATCAACAGGTCATAACCGATCGATTTTTTAGTCTGCTCGGTTGCGGGAATGTGCAGCGAGATGAAATCGCTTTTACTGTAGAGTTCTTCCACAGAATCCACAGCCCATACATCGTCACATTTGAACACGCTTTTATCAGCGACGTACGGGTCGTAAGCGAGGACTTTCATGCCGAGCGCCTTACCGTAACGTCCCACGATACGTCCCACATGTCCGTACGCATGAATACCGAGGGTTTTGCCGCTGATTTCATGGCCAGTACCCGGATTAAATTGGTTGCGAGCCATGAAGATCATCATTCCGATAGCCAGTTCTGCGACGGCATTTGAATTTTGTCCCGGAGTATTCATTACGACAATTCCTTTAGCGGAAGCCGCTGCGAGATCTACATTGTCTACGCCGGCTCCTGCGCGGACGACGATTTTCAAATTAGGCGCAGCCTCGATGACTTCGGCAGTGACCTTGTCGCTTCTCACGATCAGAGCGTCAACCTCTTTGACTGCTTCGATCAATTTGCTTTTGTCACCATATTTTTCGAGCAGGATCAATTCATAACCTGCTTTTTCGACGATCTGTCGAATACCGTCCACAGCCTCTTTTGCAAACGGTTTATCTGTAGCCACTAAGATTTTCATATCGAATCCTTTTATAGCGTGAAAGAAAACGGCCTTTTCGACTTTTCTAGGTTGGTATGTAACGAATATGGCCATTAATTATTTAACGTGCATTTTTTCGAACTCCTGCATGCAGTCAACGAGAGCCTGAACGCTTTCGATCGGCAGGGCGTTGTAGCACGAAGCGCGGAAACCACCGACGAGACGGTGTCCCTTGATCCCGACCATACCTTTTCCTTTTGCGAATTCGAGGAATTCGGCAGCGAGATCCTGATAAGGTTCAGCCATCACGAAGCAGATATTCATCAACGAACGGTCTTCTTTTGCAGCAGTGCCTACGAACAGCGGGTTGCGGTCGATTTCGCCGTAGAGCAGGTCAGCTTTGGCTTTGTTTCTTTTCTGCATTTCAGGCACGCCGCCGATCGATTTGAGCCATTTGAGAGTTTCTTTGAGCACGAAGATCGGGAATACGGGCGGTGTGTTGAACATCGAGTTGTTTGCGATGTGGTTGCGATAGTCGACCATAGAAGGGAGCTGACGCGATACTTTACCGAGAATATCCTCCCGTACGATTACGAAAGTAACACCGGCAGGGCCCATATTTTTTTGAGCACCACCATATATCAGGCCGTATTTTTTCACATCAACAGGCCGGCTCAAAATATCCGAGCTCATGTCAGCGACGAGCGTAACGGGCGAATCGATATCGGTTTTGTATTCAGTACCGTATATGGTATTGTTTGAAGTGATGTGGAGATAATCGAGATCGGTAGGGATCTTGTATCCTTTCGGGATGTATGTAAAGTTTTTGTCTTCGGAAGAAGCGATTACTTCGACCTCGCCGAACAATTTAGCCTCTTTGATAGCTTTTTTCGACCAGACCCCAGTGTTCACATAGCCGGCTTTTTTCTCCAGCAGGTTGTACGGGACATGGAAGAACTGTGTACTAGCGCCACCACCCAAAAACAGGATTTTGTATTCATCAGGGATGTTAAGCAGTTCACGGAAGAGCGCCATAGCCTCGTCGTTCACCTCTTCGAAATCTTTCGTACGGTGCGATATTTCGAGGATCGAAAGACCTGAGCCATTGAAATCCAGAACGGCTTTAGCTGCATTTTCGATAGCCTCACGAGGGAGGATTGACGGTCCGGCGTTAAAATTGTGTTTTTTCATAACTGCACTAAAATATTTTGGGTTTATACTCATTCTTGAGCAACAAAGTTACCAAAAAAAATTTTTATAACATGGATAAACACCCACCTTTTTCAGTGGGTTTTGACGATTCATTCGCCGTGCCCGGTAACATAGGGGATCGCAAAAGAATCATTGTATATCGTGATTTTTTGTCTACTTTTGTGCACCGAAACAAACAGAGTACCATGATCAGATCCATGACTGGCTACGGGAAAGCCGAAATCGTCTCGGGCCACCGCAAGATTACCGTTGAAATACGATCACTTAACAGCAAGCAGCTCGATCTTGCCGTCAAGCTACCCTCGATCTATCGCCAGTGCGAATACGAGATTCGCAGCGAGGCGAGCCGCCGTCTGAGCCGGGGCAAGGTAGACCTATATATAAGTTATGAGACCGCAACGGGGGCCAATACAGTAGCGATCAATGGAGCTGCGGTGAGCGATTACATGGGTCAGCTCGACGCAATTGGTCGTACCGTAGGTATTGATTTGAACGATCCAGCGACTCGCGCAGGGCTTCTGCCGGCCATTCTGCGTCTGCCCGAAGTGGTACAAAATGAGTCGACAGCGGTTTCGGACGAAGAAATCGCAGCCTTGAAAACCGCGGTCAATGAAGCGTTGGACCGTCTCGATGCCTTTCGCGTACAGGAAGGAGCGATTCTGATCGCTGACCTGCTGCATCGTATCGACAAGATCGAGGCTTATAAACAAGAGATCGAACCTTTCGAGAAGCAGCGTACCGAGACAATCCGTACTCGTATTTATGATCATATCGCCTCGTTGGGCATCGAGGTGGACCGTAACCGGCTGGAACAGGAGATGATCTACTATATCGAGAAACTCGACGTAACGGAAGAGAAGGTGCGTCTGACGAACCATTGTAAGTATTTTCGAGAGGTAGCGGCTACGGAAGAGGCTCCGGGACGCAAACTGGGCTTTATCGCACAGGAACTGGGCCGTGAGATCAACACGTTGGGTTCCAAGTCGAACGAAGCCGAGATGCAGAAGATCGTTGTCGGGATGAAAGACGAACTCGAGAAGATCAAGGAACAGGTATTGAATTTGTTGTGATATCAGAATAAGGCAATCGACTATGGATTCACATTCTAAAGATGGTAAACTAGTGATTATATCGGCTCCGTCCGGGTCGGGTAAAACGACCATAATCAAAGAGCTGTTGGTACGTTTTCCGCAACTTGAGTTTTCGATTTCAGCGACGAGCCGCGCGCCCCGGGGAAACGAGGTCAATGAAAAGGATTACTATTTTTTGACTCGGGACGAATTTATGCAGCGGGTTCGTGAGGATGAATTTGTCGAATGGGAAGAGGTGTATGCGGGCAACTGCTACGGCACGTTGCGCATGGAACTCGACCGTATCTGGAGCAAGGGGCACGTAATTATTTTCGATGTGGATGTCAAAGGAGGTGTCAATCTGAAACGTATTTTCGGAGAACGTGCCTTATCGATTTTCATCATGCCCCCCTCGATCGAGGAGTTGCGCCGCCGGCTGATCGGACGTGCGACCGATTCGATTGAGACGATCGACAAACGTGTAGCGAAGGCACAACACGAATTGAGCTATTCCAAGGAGTTCGATCATGTGGTGATCAATGACGATCTGAATCGGGCCATAGCCGAAACCGAGCGGTTGATATCGGATTTCATAGCCTGAGCCATGGGTCGGACCGTACTATATTTCGGGTCCTTCAACCCCATACACCGGGGGCATATAGCCATAGCCGAGTATATATTGGACCAAGGGGAGGCTGAAGAAATATGGCTAGTGGTTTCGCCCCACAATCCGTTGAAGTCAGCCAATGAGTTGGCTCCGGAAGAGGACCGGCTGCATATGGCGCGATTGGCGGTAGCGGCGTCCCTCTATCCGGAGACGATCCGGCCGACGGATGTGGAGTTCACCCTACCCCGCCCTTCCTATACGATCGACACGCTGCGAGCTTTATCCCTACGTTATCCTGCACGGGATTTCGTTTTGTTGATCGGGGCCGACAATGCCCTGACGATCGATCGATGGAAAGAGTCTGAAACGCTGCTCCGCGACTATACCGTGTGGGTATATCCGCGTCGGGGGTTCACCCCACCTCAGACAGACGCTCGTTTTCGTTGGTTGACTGAAGCGCCACTGTTCGATTACACGGCTACCGAAATCCGTCATTCGCTGCAAAGAGGTCAATGTCCCGAGGGTTGTTTGGCCGACGCTGTGTTGGCCTATATCCGTAAAAGCGGGTTGTACGGCTATCCGGGCCGATGACTCGCGGTATCGGGAGACCGGTCTTTCAGCCACACAGATTTAACCATCAGCAGGACTGTCTCAGTTCAAGTGGCACAGATCATATTATCAAAAAGCTGCCAATCCAGCCTTGATACGATATATGACACCAAACGGTCAGTACACCAACTTGCACCTCATTTCGAGCATTTTACCAATACCGCTACCTGCATGAGCTTAGCTGAAGACATCAACCGTGACATTGCGCGTTTAACAGCCCAGATTGACCACACCCCTACTGCATCTGCGGAGCTCTATTTCGAGCGAGGTAAATTGTATTATCGTACCGGGAGTTTCGACCTGGCCTTGAACGATTTTCTCCATACGCTCCGCCTCAATCCTGCCCATACGGAAGCGCGCTCCTATGAGAAGCTGTTGCGTGAGATTTTCGAATTTCGCTATAAGGATATCTATAATCCGTAATCTTCGGCCAGCAATAAACTGCTTACAGACAAGGGCATTTCGACGTTATTCTCCGATTTCGATTACCGTGGCATCCATCCCCGATTCGCTCCGTACGATATCGGCAATTTCATCGGCAATGGCTTTGCTGTCGAAGGTGCCGATTGAGAACCGATACCTGCCATCAGGCAAACTCGATCGAGAGATCTCGACATCAGGAGCACGTTCGGTCATTGTTTTTCTCACCTCATCGGGCAAAGCACCGTGGTCCGCCGTAATTTCGACTCTGAATAGTACGATAGGACCGTCTTCGCCATCTTCCTGAGCTTCAGTAATATTTCGATAAATACCGTTTTCCCAGACGACGATTTGCGGTTTTCTGAAACCACGTTCCTTCATTCTGTCGAAAGCCTCTTCGGCCTCAGCGAGCGAAGCATAAGCCCCTATACAATACCGATATCGGCCATCATCCGTCCGGTGATACCAGATGGGATAAGCTCCTCTAAAGATCGACGGAGCTTGTTTTTGGGAATATGTACCCACCAGGATTTTGTATACGGTGCCCCGGTTATAGATAGTGTCTTCCGGAATCGGGTTTCGGCTCGAATAATGCGGTGTCGAGGAGAACTCAATGGGTTGGTAACGGATAAAGATACGTTCCTCGACATCGAGTTTAGGCAATTCGATGGGCTTACCGTCGACACGGGCGGCGGCTTTATTCAATGAATCTTTAGCCTGATCGAGTTTGAGCAGCTCGGCCAGTTTGATTTCATATCCGAGCAGCAGCGCCTTTTCCATCGGATAACAAGCGATCACATCCGAGACATACAGACCGGAGATTCCCGACTTACGGTCACGTATTTGCTGGGCTTTATCTTCGAAACTCGCCAATTCCTCACTGCGATTCATTCGATCAAGGAGGTAATTATATGCATAGATCTTATCTTCAAAGATTTTACGCCAAATGGTTTCGATCGAATCCATCATCGGTTTATTGGCGGCAACGATCTGTTGGTATATCACATATATGCTATCCGCCACGGCCGGCGTTGTGGCACTGCGGTATGCATCAGCCATCCGAGCCGCCTTTCCGTGCTCTGCTGCAAAGCGCATGATCAGATCCGGAATGAGTTTTTCATTTTTCTGCGCCTGTTTGAGCGCATTG
>CASDSC010000166.1 GCA_949283215.1 uncultured Alistipes sp.
AGATTGTTGTTTTGTGGAGTGATGGGACTTTCTCGGAGTATTCACCATCCAACCCATGATTTAACATAATTAATTGCGACATACAGCTATGATTGGGCTTCGCTGTTATATTTTTGAGTAAATCTAAGTGAATTATAATTTATATTATGTTAAATAGTGGTTTGTAATAAACAACCCACTCTTAGAATTAATTATATTTAGAAAAGATGTATCTTTGACCCATGCTTACTTGTTTTTATATATGAAAGATATCACATCTCAATCTTCTATTTTTGAAATGATAGCATCGGTTGTTGCACCGGACGGTCCGATAGCATCCATGGCTAATGCAGCAGCAATATTGAAGGCGGAACGGGATTATTTCTGGGTTGGTTTTTATTTGGTTGAAAGCAATGAGTTGACGCTGGGGCCATTTCAAGGACCGGTTGCCTGTTCGCGAATAGCGTATGGACGTGGAGTTTGTGGTACGGCATGGCGTGAGGCCCGTACGATCATTGTTTCGGATGTAGATCAATTTCCTGGGCATATAGCCTGTAATGCAGCCAGTCGTTCCGAGATTGTTGTGCCACTCAACAAGCAAGGACGAATTGTGGGTGTACTTGATGTGGACAGTACTCAGTTGGATGCTTTTCATGCAGAGGATGCTGTTTTGTTAGAGCGTGTTGCACAGTTGATTGCAGATAAGATAAAGTGATTATGATGCGTGGATTTCGTAGTGCGTTGCTGGCTGCTGTAGTCTTGGTGGTAACTGCATGTGCCGGGCATTCTGATGGTGAACAAGCATCTGTAACAGCTACCATTTTACCTGTTAAATTTTTAGTGGAGCAAATTGTGGGTGATGGAGTGAAAATCAATTTATTAGTTCCTCCAGGATCCAGTCCGGAGACCTATGAACCTACCCCACAGCAAATGAAGCGTCTGTCGTCCTCAAGCTTGTTGTTTTCGACCGGAGTTATGGATTTTGAGCAACAATTGGTTGCGGATCTTTCGGCGGAAATGAAAAACGTGGAAATTGTTGATTTGTCGCAGGGTATCGAGTTGATCGCGGATGGACATACCCATCATGGCCATGGGGCAGATCCACATATATGGACTTCTCCACGCAATTTGCGAGTTATGGCACAACATATCTATGAGGCATTGAAGGCAGTCTATCCCGATTCGTCGGCGTACGACACACGGTATGCAACCTTAACTTCAAGTCTCGATTCGCTTGACCTTCAGATTGAGCGCATTGTCGCCGGAGCTCATCACCGGACATTCTTGATATATCACCCGGCGCTCGCCTATTTGGCAAGGGACTATGGGCTTACGCAAGAGACTATTGAGCGTGACGGGAAAGAACCTTCGGCTGAACAATTGAAAAACATTGTAGATATGGCACGTCGAGAGGGGCTCGAGAAAGTTTTTTATCAGAGACAGTTCAGTCAATCTTCCGTTTCGTCGATTGCACGCGAAATCGGTGCGACTACGGTTGAGATTGATCCTTTGGCTGAAAATGTGGTTAAAAATTTATACCAAATCACCCAGGAGATAACCGAATGAAGCCTCTCATCGATATACATGATCTTTCGACGGGATATGATGGGCACACTGTGCTTGAAGATGTGAACCTGTCTATCTATGCAGACGATTTTATCGGCATCATAGGTCCGAATGGTGGGGGAAAAACCACCTTGGTTCGGGCTATATTGAAAACAATACCGTACGAAGGGACAGTGACTTATGCACCTGATTTAATCGAAGACGGACATCTTTCGGTGGGCTATCTGCCGCAACAACACCAATTCGATCGAGCATTTCCGATATCGGTCAGAGAGGTGATTTTGTCGGGTTTGCAGGCTCGAAAGGGTTTGTGGGGGCGCTATCGGACACGAGATACGCTACATGCGTACGCATTGATGCAGCAAACAGGAATATCCGATCTTGCGGATCGTCCGATCGGGGAACTTTCGGGAGGGCAAATGCAGCGTGCCCTACTCTGCCGTGCGTTGATTACCGAGCCGAAGGTGTTGATTCTCGACGAGCCGACGAATTTTGTGGATAACCGTTTTGAAAAAGAGCTTTATCAGATTTTGCAGCAGCTGAATGAACGGATGGCGATTGTCATGGTGTCGCATGATCTGGGTACCATTACGAGTGTAGTCAAGTCAATCGTGTGTGTCAATCGTCATGTCCACCGACACAATTCTAATGTGATCACTTCGGAGCAGCTTGATAATTACAATTGCCCTATTCAGTTGATCTCACACGGGGATGTACCTCATACGGTCTTAAAGCGACATCCGTAATGCAATATTTTTCTTATTTATTGCTTTAGTTTATTTGTTTTATGTATTTTGTTTCTAGTTATATATAAAAAATATCCGTGAGTTTTGGGGCTCACGGATATTTTTTTAATGAGTCTTATCTCTTATTTTGCAACGGGACGGAAGCGCATGGCTGAACCGCCTTCTGCAGCGAGTTTGAGGTCGAGTTTATCACCTTTAGATACTGTTCGGGTCTCTTTGACCAGATGGTTAGGATTGACATCTACATCTTCAGCATCGCTATATAGTTCTAACGTATATTCCCCGTCGTCGAGGAAATCGAGTGTGATCGGTACGGTTCTGGCGGTACTGTTGTTGATTGCACCCACGTACCAGTCATTGCCGTGCTTCCGAGCAATTACGGCATATTGGTTGACTTCAGCGGCAGGAACGACAGTGGCATCCCATGTGGTTGGGATTTCACGCAGGAATTCGAATCCCGGTTGGCCTTCATAAGCCTCGGGATAGTCGCATACCATATTCAGATAACTTTCCAAAACGATATACATACCGAGCATATGACATCTTGTACTGGTTACCAGAGGGCTCGAATAGTGAATTTTATATTCACTGCGCGGCACAGCACGGAATCCTCCCATGTGGTAGTCTGCCGGTCCGGCCAATAACCGAGCAAAAGGCATGCTGATGTCGTGATCGGCCCCCATGTTTTTGTCTCCCCATTTGTAACACTCGTAATTGAGGGTTCCTTCGCGGGTAAACTCGTTCGGATAGGTCCGGTGCAGACCGGAAGGTTTGCTGGCGCCGTGGAACTGGATAAATAGTTTGTGTTCAGCAGCCTTTTTCAGGATTGTTTCCTGAATCCGGATCATTTCCTGGTCGTCACGGTCCATGAAGTCGACCATCATTCCTTTGACGCCCCATTCGTTGAATTTATCGAATACGCGGTCAATATCTTTGTATAGGGCCGCCCAGTTGAGCCAAACATGAATGTCTACCCCTTGACTTTTTGCATAATCGCATACGCCTTTGAAATCGAGTACGGGAACCGGGCGTGTCAGGTCGGCATTCGGGCCAGCCAGGCCGAAACCTGGACCGTCGTCGTAATACCACGGCATGTCGGCATAACCGTATATCGAGTGGTATTCCAGACCATTACGGGCTGCAAAGTCAATATAATATTTATTTGTCAGGAAGTTGTTTCCTGGTTGGAATGTCGTATCGGGCACGACATTATTGTTCCACCACGCAAAGGTTGTTTTCCCCGGTTTTAACCAGGAAGTGTCTTCGATTTTACAGGGATCTGCCAGGTTGGTCAAGATGTTCGATTCGATCAGAGCCCCTACTCGATCGCTGATCATAAATACGCGCCAAGGTGAGCGATGCGGCAGGTTTGCTTCGACGCTGATTTTTGTCTGCCCTAATTTGGGTGACAATCGGCTGACGATTTTATCCCCTTCTTTCACGAGGTACATTCCGGCATAATCGACGAGATTGGCTTCGGTAATCGCCATGAAGACATGGTCAGGGAATTCGAACAGTGTAGGCATATCGATCAGCCGTTGAGCGTCGAGTTCACTGAATTTCTTATAGGTATAGGGACCTTCGTGCGTATTGATAAATCCCGGGACGAACAGGGCCAAAACTTGGGGGTCGGCGGCAAAATTGACTTCCATGTTTTCGTTGTACATCACATAGGAAGACCATCCCTCCTGTTCGGGGAAATCGTATCTGAATGCGAGAGCGTCGTCGAATGCACGGATCGTGATATTGATTGTACGGAAGGGCTCCACTGTTTCTTCCATGGGAACAACGACTTGTTTGCTGTGGCTAACCACATGTTTTGTTTTACCCACAACGAGATCGTACGTTTCGTCTACGGTGGAGAAAACGGGTTTTCCGAATTTAATGTTTTCGCCGAACTTACCATTTTCGAACTCGAAACCGAGGGGAGAATTTTCGACAAGTACTTGTTTCCCGTATGCGATTTTGTACACAGGGGACTTATCGACAAGCGATAGAGTAAATCGTAATTTCCCATTCGGAGAGTTTAGCTGTACGTTCTTTTGAGCTTGTACCGTCATTCCGGTCAGAAGCATCAAGGTGAACGCCATTGCAAATAAACGTTTCATCATGTCAAGTTAAATTAGGTTGTTTGTTGTTGGTGTTCAGGTAGGTCATAATACATCCGTTCCTGTGTTCGAGAGAAGACATCGAACATAAGAACGGATGTATTTAAACTGCTCAATGAGTACGGCTTATCATTTAGCCAAGCCGCTTAATTTTTGGAATAAAGCGTCGACCTTTGAGAATAAATCTCTGCGTACTTGAGCGAAATGTTTTTTGACTAAACTTGCGTTTTGTTTGTCTGCCGGATGGTTGACTTGTTTAAATAGCGTATTTCGTAATTCAACTGCTTCTTCCATCACGGAAACGATGTCTTGCTTTTTGTCTGGATGAAAATAGATTGCCAAATAGCAGTCAGAAATTACTTCACCGACCAGACAATCGATATCTTTTTTAATTGCTCTGATACTTGCCATAATTAGTATGGTTTTAAGGATAAAAGAAATATTTCATCAAAGATACGATTTTACTTTCAAAACGGAAGTACGGGTAATGATTTTTTTTATAATATTTTACATAATGATCTTGTTGACAATTAGTTATCATGTGGTTAAATATAATATCGACCTTGGATTTTAATTAAAAAAAACTTATTTTGCAAGGGTAATAGAGAGTGGTGATTATAAGTGAGTATTGTGATCGCGAATCTGGGTCGGTCATACCCTGGGAAAAACTAATATTATATATATCGATAGCTGTATGTTGCGTAAAATAAGAGTTGTAGCGGCGATATTTTGTTTTGTCTCTATCACACTGTTGTTTTTAGATTTTACAGGAACGCTGCATGCATGGTTGGGGTGGTTGGCGAAAATACAATTGCTACCAGCTTTACTGGCATTGAATGTAGGTGTCGTTATCGGCTTGATTATTTTGACCTTACTGTTTGGGCGCATCTATTGTTCTGTCATCTGTCCATTGGGCGTTTTTCAGGATGTGGTTTCGTGGATCAGCGGGCGACGCAAGAAGAACCGGTTTCATTATTCGCCGGCGCTGAATGGTTTGCGATATGTCGTTTTATTGCTTTTTGTCGTGGCACTCGTGGCCGGCGTAAGTTCTGCAGCAGCCTTGATTGCACCATACAGCGCCTATGGCCGTATAGCTTCGAATTTGTTTGCCCCCCTGTGGCAATGGAGCAATAATTTGCTTGCGATGCTTGCCGAACGGGTCGATAGTTATGCCTTCTATTCCGTCGATGTGTGGATGAAAGGGGCTGTTACATTAGGCGTTGCAGCAGTTACTTTTATAGTCCTTGTGATCTTGGCATGGCGTCATGGCCGTACATATTGTAATACAATTTGCCCGGTGGGTACAGTGTTGGGTTTTCTGTCTCGTTTTTCGCTTTTTAAACCGGTGATCGACACGACGAAATGCAATGGCTGTGGTTTGTGTGCCCGCAACTGCAAGGCTTCATGTATTGATGCCAAGGCACATGCGATCGATTATAGTCGTTGTGTGGCGTGTATGGATTGCATCGGCAAATGTCGGCAAGGGGCCATCTCTTATACACGGCGCAAGCCGGCCAGCCAACCGGCACAAACAGCGGTATCATCAACAGAACCAGTCCAGACTAAGACTAACGTAACGGAGGCTGGGATGACACGCCGGGGTTTTCTGTCGTTGGGAGCAATGATGGCTTTGGGCACTGTGGTCCGAGCCCAAGAAAAGAAGGTCGATGGCGGCTTGGCAATCATCGAAGACAAAAAGATTCCCGACCGCGAGATTCCGATCGTACCTCCGGGAGCCGAGAGTTTGCGCCATTTCACGCAGCATTGTACGGCCTGCCAGTTGTGCGTATCGGTATGTCCGAATCAGGTTTTGCGACCGTCTGGCGACTTGATGCGCATGATGCAGCCAGAGATGTCCTACGAACGGGGTTATTGCCGGCCTGAATGTACGAAATGCGGGGAAGTTTGCCCTACCGGTGCGATACGTCCGGTGACGGCGGCGGATAAATCAGCAATCCAGATCGGCTATGCGGTTTGGGTCAAAGAGAATTGTATTCCATTGACTGACGGGGTAACGTGCGGCAATTGTGCACGTCACTGCCCTACCGGCGCTATCACGATGGTTCCGTCGGATCCGGCCGACCCCAAGTCTATCAAGATACCTGTGGTGAATACCGAGCGTTGTATTGGATGCGGGGCGTGTGAAAATCTCTGCCCAGCCCGACCGTTCAGTGCCATATATGTCGAGGGGGATACCCGACACAGAACCGTATAATCAAGCCTACAATATGGAGAAGAAACATAAAGAGATGGACCGCCGGGAATTTCTGAAGACCTTGGGGTTGGGGGCGGCGGCGACGACGGTAGCTATGGCCGGTTGCGATTCTCGTCGCAATCCTGTGAGTGGCAATCAAAAGGCACAAGGAGATATTCCAACCGATCAAATGACTTACCGTACGAATCCGACCACAGGCGATCGGGTGTCGTTGCTCGGCTACGGCTGTATGCGCTGGCCTTTGCGGAAACGAGCCGACGGGCAGGGCGATGAGATCGATCAGGATGCGGTGAATGAGATGATTGATTATGCCATTGCGCATGGGGTCAACTATTTCGACACTTCGCCGGCCTATGTGCAGGGGTGGTCTGAAGCTGCCACGGGTATTGCTTTGAGCCGGCATCCGCGTGACAAATATTATATTGCGACCAAGTTGTCGAATTTTGCGCCGTCCACATGGAGTCGTGAGGCGTCGATGGCCATGTATCACAATTCGTTTAAGGCGTTGCAGGTTGATTATATCGATTATATGTTGCTTCACGCAGTGGGTATGGGAAGCGGCATGCGAGAATACGAACAGCGTTATATCGACAATGGCATGCTCGATTTTCTGCTCAAGGAACGAGAAGCGGGCCGGATTCGGAATCTGGGTTTTTCGTACCATGGCGATATCCGGGTGTTCGATCACCTGTTGTCTATGCACGACACGATCAAGTGGGATTTTGTGCAGATTCAGATGAATTATGTCGATTGGAAGCACGCCAAAGAGGTCAACACGAATAATACGAATGCCGAATACCTGTATGGTGAGTTGGAGAAACGGGGAATTCCGGCGGTAATTATGGAACCGTTGTTGGGCGGGCGACTTTCGAATGTACATGATCATATTGCAGCCACGCTCAAACAACGCCGTCCTGATGCGAGTGTTGCTTCGTGGGCCTTTCGCTTTGCAGGGTCCTACCCAAGCGTATTGACGGTGTTGAGCGGCATGACCTATATGGAGCATCTGCAAGACAATGTACGCACGTATTCACCTCTTGATCCGTTGACCGAAGATGATTTTGCCTTTCTTGAAGAGACGGCCCAATTGATGCTTCGTTATCCGACGATTCCATGTAACGACTGCAAATACTGCATGCCGTGCCCGTATGGCTTGGATATTCCCGGGGTACTGCTTCATTACAATCGCTGTGTAAATGAAGGCAATGTGGTAGCCTCTTCGCAGGACGAGAATTACCGGAAGGCACGTCGGGCTTTTCTCATCGGGTACGACAGGTCAGTACCTCGTTTACGGCAGGCGAGCCATTGCATCGGTTGCGGACAATGTACTCCTCATTGCCCTCAGGGGATCAATATTCCTCATGAGATGCACCGAATCGACCGTTTTGTAGAAGACATGAAACAGAACAAGGATTTTTAACACCATATGGCAGCGAGTGTCCGTAATTTTGAAAAGGAACTTCAGGAGGCAGTCGATTGTTTGGAGAAGGAGGGGTGTTCCTGTGTGATTCGTAACGACAATCAGGTTCGGATTGGTCGTGCTCGTGGAGTATATGATTTGTATAAATTCTATACTGAAGAGCCGCAAGTTATGTTCGGATCGGTTGTTGCGGACCGTGTGGTTGGGAAGGGAGCTGCAGCCGTGATGGTCTTGGGTGGAGTACGGATGCTGCATACGAAAGTAATCAGTGAGACGGCTTTACAATTATTGCGAGAGGCGTCTGTCGACACGAGATACGATACGTTGGTTCCGTACATTATCAACCGGGCCGGCACGGGAATGTGTCCACTTGAGAGCTTGTGCCGGGAGTGTGTATCGGCCGAAGAGGCCTGGCCGCTGATCCGTCAGTTTGTGATGCAACAGGCGGCCTCGGTGTAACAAGTCGTATTTGAGGTCTATTGCTTTCGAGACCAATAGAATGGTTGTTACCCTACCCTCATCTATACATAGATGTTGCGTTAGAAAATAAAAACATAAAAAGATAAGTCATGCAAACGGAGAGTGTCAAACTTTATGTAACAGATTATCGTGAGGCGAAAACGTATTGGGTCGCAGCACTGTTTGTGCTGGGTAACATAGCCCTGCCCCAATTGTGCCATTTGATTCCCGCAGGGGGTGTGACGTGGTTACCCATCTATTTTTTCACACTGGTCGGTGCGTATAAATATGGATGGAAAGTAGGGTTATTAACGGCGGTAGGATCGCCATTGATTAATTCGATGTTGTTTGGTATGCCTGCAGTAGCTGTATTGCCTGCTATTCTGCTGAAATCCGTCTTGTTAGCCATAGCTGCAGGATGTGCTGCCTCCTATTTCAAGCGTGTGTCAATGGTGTTGCTTGTATGTGTTGTGTTGTCGTATCAAATATTGGGAACGTTGGGTGAATGGGCGATGACAGGCAGTTTACAGATCGCGCTTCAAGATTTTCGCATTGGACTGCCAGGAATGATTTTACAGGTAGTAGGTGGCTGGGCTGTGCTGCGTTATCTGTTGCGTAAATAAAGCGTTCCATCAGCGCATATGGAATGTTCTTATAGAGGGATGCAATAAAAAATGGGATATTGAGATGAAGTCTCGAAATAAATGATTATTTTTGGCATCTCAAATCATTCGGATTGCGGAAATAGCTCAGTTGGTAGAGCATTAGCTTCCCAAGCTAAGGGTCGCGGGTTCGAATCCCGTTTTCCGCTCCAAAGGGGGTCAGAAAGAAACCCCAATAGAAAGTAAAAGGCCTTGTGTATCAGTGATATGCAAGGCCTTTTCTTGTATTCCCCCACTCCTGTTGAAGCAAAAGGCGGCAAGTATTTCACGCCTTAATCGTGACCTTTTTTGTTCGGACCGAAAATAGGTCACGATTAAGCTATATTTCGCTGATTGGCATTATTTTACTCCGTAACATTCCGGTGCTGAAGACAGATATGAAAAGTTAGAATCTCCAAATGGGAT
>CASDSC010000167.1 GCA_949283215.1 uncultured Alistipes sp.
TACCAAGCTCGGTATTCATCGTGGTAAAGAGTCTGATATATGCATTTCGGATCACCTCACGCTGCTGCACGACTTGCGAACTGTCGGCATTGAAATCAATTTTGGCCTGAGCCAGCTCCAGGCCCGATATCGCTTTTAACTCATAACGCTCCTTGGCTTGTGCATAACGCAGTGCCGAGATGGCCAGATAGAGTTTGGTCGCTTCATATTTGTTCTGCTGCGTGACGATGTAATAATATTGTTCTGCCACATCGGCCACGAGCGATTCGATACTGCTCCGCAGATTCAATTCACCCTCACGCAGTAACTCTTTACGATTCTCATACTCGGCAAACATAGCCAATCCATCGAATAATGTCCAGCCTACAGTCAGATCTGCCGAATACTGATTACTACGATATGCATCCTTTTTTTCCGCGGTTTCGTTACGATACGCATTCCGCCCTCGCAATATATCTTGGGTCTGCCGACCATTGAGTGTCGCATCCGGCAGGAAAGGAGAAAAAGTTACGTTATTGGCCGCGATATCGCGTTCGATTCTCGCCAACCGTACACCATAATTCGCCTCAATCGCCATGCGCAAGCAAGAATCCAATGTCAATCCAGGTAATCCGACCGTATCCACGGGAATCGCAGACAAGAGCGGTAATGGGGAGGTCATTTCAGTTCCGGCCGAAGGAAAATCCATCACTACATGCGGCATATCAAGCGGCTCCGAAGCCGTATTTCCTCCCTTACGAAGAGTATCTGCCGTCAAGGGTTCTTCGGCAAACGAAACAAAACAAGACAATGCGAAGACACAAACAGACAAAAAATATTTCATCGAATCAATAAATATATACTTAACCTGACAAAATTAAATATTCCTACATCCACCTACAAACCTCCTACGCCATCTGGCCAAACGAACAGAAACTGGATACCTGTCAATGTTTCGTATATCGACACCCCTCCATGCAGCACATCTGTTCTACAGCCAGAACTTTCGGTCATGCTCACGACACATTCTCTACGGAGTTACGGGCCACCCGACGACCGGTCATATAAGTATAAATAGCGGGGATCACAAAAAGCGTGAGGAAAGTGGCGAAGACCAATCCACCTACCACAGCCACGCCGATTGACACGCGGCTTTCGGATCCGGCTCCCGTAGCCACAGCCATAGGCAACGTTCCGAGAACCGTCGACAGGCTGGTCATCAGAATCGGTCGGAACCGCGCGGTAGAGGCTTCACGAATCGCATCAGCAACCGACAACCCATCCTGCCTCCTTTGATTGGCAAACTCGACAATCAGAATACCGTTTTTCGAGACCAGCCCGATCAGCATGATGATACCGATCTGACTGAAAATATTCATCGTCTGGTTGCATACATACAGAGATAATAACGCCCCGATCAGCGCCAGTGGCACGGTCAACATGATGATCATTGGATCTCGGAAACTTTCGAACTGGGCCGCCAGCACCAGATAAATCAGCACAAGAGCCAGAACAAAAGCAAAGATCAGACTTGACGAACTCTCCACAAAATCTTTCGAATCACCCGACAGGGTAGTCTGGAAGGTATCGTCAAGCACCTCGTCTGCGATACGATCCATTTCGGCAATTCCATCACCCAGAGTTTTCCCTTTGGCCAATCCCGCCGAAACGGTTGCCGCGACAAACCGATTGTAACGATACCGCCTCGGCGGCATACTGTTTTCAGACAAAGTTACCAGGTTATCCAGCTGAATCAATTCCCCATCCTCATTCCGCACGTAAACATTCGACAGATCGGTCGGTTTGTTCCGATCGTCGCGGTCAAACATACTGAGAATCTCATACTGCTTACCATTTCGGATATAGTAGCCGATTCGTTGTTCGCCCATGGCGAGTTGGAGGGTCTGACCGATCGACTGGATCGAAACACCGAGAGTCGAGGCACGATCGCGGTCAATCGTCACGGTCAACTCGGGTTTTGTAAACTTGAGATTTACATCCGACGCTGAGAAGACCGGACTCGCTGCGACCGAATCCATAAATACGGGCAAAATTGCACGCAACGACTCCAGATTCTGTGCTTGAATCACATACTGTACGGGCAACCCGCCACGACGACCGCCGAAAGTCTGCTGTTGCGATACATAACTTTTAGCCCCCGTCATGCGGGCTACGACAGGCATCAATTCATCGGCAATCTGTTGTTGCGTACGAGTCCGTTTATCCGCATCGACCAACATGATATTGTAGCTTGCGCTGTTGGTTGCGCTACCACCGCCGACCCGTTCGAGATGTCCATCGTTCTGTTCAGGCACATGCACATTGATCACACCGGAGAGCGAATCGGCATACCGGAGCATATAATCAAACGAAGTTCCTTCAGGAGCCGTCGACGAGACATTCAACATCGAGCGGTCTTCGATCGGGGCCATTTCCGAGGGAATCTGCACCCACAGCCAACCGATCGCGCCGAACGAAACGATGAGGATCAACACCGCCCAATATCGTCGGCGCAGGAAAGTATCGAGTGCCCGGGAATAAAAACGCGTAAGGCCTGCAAAAAAAGGTTCAGTCATGCGATACAGTTTTCCTTCGGTCACACCGCTCGTCAGCAATCGGGTCGAGACCATCGGCGTAAAGGAGAGCGCGACAAACGACGAGATAACGACGGCCCCGGCGATTACCAAACTGAATTCGCGGAACAGACGGCCCGTCACCCCTTGCAAAAAGACGATCGGGAAGAATACCGCAACCAAGGCAACCGTCGTGGCGATCACTGCGAAGAAGATTTCACGCGTCCCCTCCAATCCGGCCTGTTTTGGGGACATACCCTGTTCGATTTTCGTATAGATATTCTCCATCACCACGATCGCATCATCGACCACCAGTCCGATAGCCAACACAATGGCAAAAAGCGTCAACGTATTGATCGTAAAACCGAGCACATACATAATAAAGAAGGCGCCGACCAGCGAAATCGGGATGGCCAGCACCGGGATCAAGGTAGTACGCCAGTTTCGTAAGAAGAGGAATATAATGAATACCACCAGAATAAATGCCACAATGATCGTCTCACGCACCTCACCGATCGAACGACGGATGAAAGTCGTATTGTCAAATCCGGTCCGTACGGTAATATCATCGGGCAAATCCTTTTTGATCTGATCAATGGCCTCGTAAGCATTATCAGCGATCGAGATATAATTGGCTCCCGGTTGAGGAATCAGCACGCACGACACCATCGTCTGCCCGTTTCTTTTCAGGATCGATCGGGTATTCTGCGCATCGACCACAGCCTTCCCTACATCGGACAAACGTACCACACGTTCACCGTCCTGCAATATGATCAGATTGTTGAAATCGTCAAGGGTCCGCAGACGGCCCAACGTACGAATGGTCAGTTCGGTATTGTCACCCTCGATACGTCCGGCAGGCAATTCGACATTCTCGCGCGAAACGACTGTACGTACATCCATTGGGGTCAATCCATAAGCCGCCAGCCGCATCGGATCGAGTTTGATTCGGATCGCCATACGGCGCGATCCCCACACATCGACTGTCGACACCCCGGGAAGAGTCTGCAGACGTTCTTTGAAATTAACCTCGGCGAACTCACTCAGATCGATGATCGAACGGCGGTTACTTTCGAGCGTCACACTGAAAATAGGTTGTGCATCGGCATCGGCTTTCGTGACCACCGGCGGATCGACATCGGCAGGTAGGCGGCGTTGGGCTCCGGACACTTTGTTCCGCACGTCGTTGGCCGCCGTTTCGAGTTCGACATCGAGATTAAACTCAACCGTAATACGACTCGAACCGTCAGAACTCACGCTCGAGATGGACCGGATTCCGGGAATACCGTTGATCGCCTCTTCGAGCGGTTCGGTGATCTGGGTTTCGATCACGTCGGCATTGGCTCCGGGGAACGACGTACTTACCGAAATAATCGGTGGATCGACACTCGGGTAATCACGCACTCCGAGGAAGGTAAAACCGATGAATCCGATAATCAGGATAAACAGGCTCATCACGGTGGCGAGCACCGGACGTTCTATACTGACAGAAGCTAAACTCATAATACCGGGAGATTAACGCGTTGTAACCACTTCGACGCGCGCACCTTCACGCACCTGCATCAATCCGGTAATAATTACCGAATCGCCTTTATTCAGGCCATGGGTGATTTCGACCGTACTGGCCGATCGTATTCCTGTCTCGACAGGTAACTGTACCGCACGGCCACCACGTACAACCCATACCGTTTGGCGATCGATCTCGGGGACAATCGCCTCGGTCGGCACTTGTAAGGCCGTACCCTGGCGTTGGGCAATCGAAAAGTTGATCGACATATTGGGTAACAACCGTCCGTCACTATTATCATAGACACCTCGCAGGACAACGGTTTTGGTTTTATCGTCCACAAGGGGATCGATGGCATAGATCCGGGCTCGGCGCGGCGTATCATCGGCACGCGTTGTGAAAGTAAGTTGACGTCCCACGAACGAATTGCTCAGGTATTGGGCAGGGATCGCCACCTCAACCTTCAATTTGGAATGATCGACAAGCTGGACGATAGGTGTACTGGGTTGCAGATAGCTTCCCAAACTGATGTAACGGAATCCTACAACACCGTCAAACGGGGCCTTGATTTCGGTTTTATCGATCTTGACCCGCAAAAGCTGGATATCGGCCTCGACCATATTGTAATCGGTTTCGATCTGGTCGAAAGCCTCTCCGCTGACGGCATCTTTTTCGAGGAGAATACGGTTTCGGTCCAGTTTTTCCTTCAGCAATTTCCGTTGGAATTCCGCACGGGCGAGTTGGGCCTGCAGGTCTTCATCATTCACTTTGACAAGCAGATCTCCCGCCTTGACCGCCTTACCCTCCTCGAACAAAATCTGTTCCACCTTACCCGAGATTTCACTCACGATCTCAACCTCCTCATTCGCCAATAATTTACCGAGGCCGCTGATACCGGCATCGATTGGTTTCATTGCAGCGATATACACCTCGACTGGCGTTGCTTTCCGTTCTCCGGCCACCTTACCGGATACCGCAGCAACCGTTTCTCCGTCTCCCATCCGGGGCTTGCTGCTGAAATAATTATAGGATAAAAGTGCACCGGCTGCCACAACAACACTCCCGGCTATTACAAAAATCCGTAAACGATGCTTCATACGCAAACTACAAATAAACAAAGGTTTTCTCTCTGGACGGACGCTCGGCACATCATCCATTACCGAATGAAACATATTCGAACGGTTACATTTGGGAAGCGAGCGTCCAACAAATCATTCTAAAATAGGATAATTTAAGGAAAGTCACAACAGCACACAGGGTAAAACGGACAATCCGAACGGTGAACTGACCGAAGGCAATACACTGGTTGCCAACAGAAACAGGATAACGATTAAGCCAACATATCCGTCCCACACACCAGGACATACCTGCGGTTACATATTGTAAATATCAAACAACGTCCACAAACAGATTGTATACTTGTCATTGCAGGATATCAAACATCGGAAAGGCCACACTAACCGCTGATTATGCACCATTTCTTCCGACACAGGACAGTGGCAATTGTTTTCTGCTATTTTTGTAAAAAAAAGAATTATGATCATCGACAACCTAACCACCATTGCCACATACAGGACATTGACCCCGCGTCTGAACGAAGCTATCAATTATATCACCCACCATGATCTCAGCACCATGGATGACGGACGTTATGAGATTTGTGGCGATGCCATTTTCATGACCATTGCGACCGACACCATGCGTACTACGCAAGAGGCATTCCTCGAAGCGCACAATCGCTATATCGACATTCAAATGCCACTATCCGGTCCAGAGCAGTTCGGATGGCTCGATCGCGCCACCTGTCAAACCCCACGGGCTGCTTTTGACCAAAACAGGGACATCATTTTCTTCAACGATATCCCGTCACTTTATTTCACCTTGCGTCCTGGACAGTTCGCCGTATTTTTCCCTGACGATGCCCATGCGCCATTAATCGGGACAGGGGTTATACGGAAATGTATTATCAAAGTCATGATTTAAACCGACACTCAGCTGATTTTTCACCCGTTTCGTCTCCATTTCCCCGTAATCCGGCAAGGCAGCAGATACAGGGATAAGAATTGTACTTTGCCGACCTATGCCTCCATTTACGAGACAAAGTCTACCAGCGGGGAGAGAATTGTTTCAGTTCATTACGCAACGCGATCGCATTCCCATCGGTCAAACGATCGAGCAGCGCATAAAATCCGGCACCGTGATTGCGATGGACCGTATGACACAATTCATGAATAATGACATAATCGATCAGGTGATCAGGCAAACGCATCAAATGAAGACTCAACGAGATGTCGTCGTGTGCCGAGCAACTGCCCCAACGGCTCTTGCTGTTTCGGACAGTCACCGAACGGTATTTTAATCCGCACTCTTGTGCCAGACAAGCCACCCGCACAGGCAACAGGCTTTTGGCCTCGGCACGCCATGCCCGCTCGATCCCCTCATGAATCGCCCGCTGCACCTCGAGTCCCGAGGGGTTATCCCCTTCCGGATATTTGACCCGAATAATACCCTTAACTTCATTTTTGGGCGGCACGAGCGATACCATGATCCGACCACAGGTATGAGAGAGGAGTTGCAACACATGCTGGCGGGTTTCGTAGAGTTCGGCAATGGGGTGAGGTTTGTAACGAGCGCGGACCCGATTTTGGGTGGCTGTCACCCAAGGTAATTTCGCCTCAAGGAAACAAAGTACCTCACGCACAGGATAATAAAATGGGATCGACAAACGAACGCTTCCGTCGGGACGTACACTAAGCGACACACGACGCGCCCGATTCGATCTGACCACCGTCACTTCTCCTACGACAGGATGATTAAACGTCGACTCCATAGGTTCGGCCCTCCATTTTTCGTATCCGATCCGCAACCCGACCAATTTTAAGAGCGCCCCGCACTTTTTTAGCATCTTCCGTACATACTCATTCCGCACAGACACATCTCACAGAAGCTATCCGGCACAGCCAGTCCGTTCTATATTCTCTCCTTCTGTCTGTCCTTTTCGTCCTATTCCTCCTATCGGTTCTACAGACGGCAGAACAAACGACCCGATGTATTTTATCTAAATTATTCGGTCAATGCCCGCTCAGCCGCCTCGACCCGATCGAAACCGAATTGTGCGAACAGCGTATCCATTTCCGCAGCGACTTCGGCGAGACACAGATTGCCGATACTGCCTTCATGAGTATGATGGACACTCTTTTCGGGTTTGAAGCGGCCGGCCTCGATATCGAGTCCCACTTTTTTATATGCCTCGCGGAACGGCACACCGGCAAGCGCCATATTATTGACCGTTTCGACACTGAACAGATAGTCGTATTTCGGATCGTCGAGAATATTCTCTTTGACAGACAAATTCTCGAGCATATAATGTGCCATTTGCAAGCAACTGCGCAATTCGGCGATTGCCGGGAACAACACCTCTTTCAAAAGTTGAAGATCCCGGTGATAGCCGACCGGAAGATTGGTGGTCATCATTGCAATCTGGTTGGGTATGCCCTGGATCAGATTGCATTTTCCGCGAATCAATTCCCAAACGTCGGGATTTTTCTTGTGCGGCATAATGCTCGATCCGGTCGTCAGGGTTGAAGGATACGAAATGAAACCGAAGTTCTGGCACAGGAAGAGCGTATTGTCCATCGCGAGTTTGGCCAGCGTGGCAGAGACTGACGATAACGCTTGAGCAACGATGCGTTCGGTTTTACCGCGTCCCATCTGAGCGTAAACGACGTTATAATTGAGCGTATCAAAACCGAGCAGCCGTGTGGTCATCGTTCTGTTCAGCGGAAACGACGAGCCATAACCAGCCGCCGAGCCAAGCGGATTCTTATTGCAAATGCGATAGGCCGCCAGTAACATCTGCACATCGTCGACCAATCCCTCGGCATAAGCGCCCAACCAAAGGCCGAACGACGAAGGCA
>CASDSC010000168.1 GCA_949283215.1 uncultured Alistipes sp.
ACAACCGACCACATACGGATGGGTCAATAACCCCAACACATCGCTATGATAAAACAACGTATGCGAATCCTTTGTCCGAAGCCGATCCTGCAATTGGATCAACCGTTCCACAAACGCATAGGCCAGTGTCTGCTGCAAAGGATATCCCATCGTAATATTGACACTCGGCACTCCCTCGGGAATCGAACTGAGCACCGGCAACAACAAGCTTTCATCAGTCAGCACGATGGCCGTCTCTTTCCCAGGTTGTTTGCCCCGATCGAGCATCTCCTGCAGGAATTCATACACATATTTACACTGCATGCTATCCGAAGGCGCCGCAACGGCAACTACCTCTTTGGGTGCAGCAAACTCACTCGTCGGCATCATAAAATCTGCCGGCGCAGGAAAACGGCGCAGATTTTCTCGCAGGAACAACCCCGCTTCCTGTTCACGTTGTCCCGTATAATAGTCGTCGTAATCCCAATAAAATTCGACAAGACCTTCCTCTTGCATATACTTGAACAACTCCTTCTCACACGCCGTCAACGCATTGAAACCGATCACCACATAGCGCCCATCGTGCGGCAGAGAGACCTCTCCTGCACGAAGACGACGCACCGCTTCACGATGGATCATCCCGGTATACGCCATACCCTCGTCGCGCAGTACCTGCTGAAACTGATGATAAATCGGCCCCAACGTCTGCCAAATACGCAAGAAATTCTCCTTTTCTTCAGAAAACCGCCCCTCAAGACCGAAGTTACTCCAAAAGCGGTCTACAATCGCCACTTGTTCTGGCGTCAGATACGTGTAATCCTGTTCGAGAGCTTTCAGATCGCCGACATTTCGGAACAACATATCTGCATCGATCAGGTATTTGTCCACCTGATCGAAATCGGACAACAACATGTCGCCCCAATAATAAAATGTATCGAATGTCTCGTTGTGATGTGTCGCGTAGATCTTGTATAACTCGGTAATTAGCCTTACCGGGTCACTTGCGACCAAACCGGCCAACCGACTCATAATCTGGTCTACCGTCACATATTCGGGTTGCCATATCGGGCGTTCAGCAACCCGCGACAGTTCCTCAGTAAAAAACAGACGTGCCCGCCGACTGGGAAAGACAATCTTAAGAGACGATATCTCCTCGCCGTATTTATGATATAAGTTGGCCGCTACTCGAGACAGGAAACTTGTAATTGTCATAAAAACCTGATCCGATTCGGGTTCCCCTGCCTGTCTATTTTCCGATATTGTTCACCGATCCGCCCAATTTAGTCGAAACGCGCAACAGTTCGGGTTCACCCCGGTAAAAAATACCAGAGCCTGCATTGGTCTCCGCAACCAACCGTTCAGTCGTATAAAGATATGCCTCCGAAGCGGTCTGTACGACTGCCACAATACTTTGAGCCTCCAGTTGTCTGGCATCGACACGGCTGCGGGTCACGGCACGTAAAGTAAAATATTGCGAACTACCGGTTAATTCGGCTATCGAATTTCCATTGACATTCATATTCAAATCACGACAATCGAGCGAAAGAGTTGCTTTAGCTCCTGCCGACATAGTCACATCGAGCATTGACACCTGCAATAAACTATCGGCTCTTGCCTCCGCCCCATTCAACTTGATCGACGACAAATCCGTGTAATAAATCACCATTGTTGCAACTCCGGCATTGGTATTATTGGCATCGGGACGCAATTTGACAGACAAGACCCCATCACTGACACCCCATTGTATTCTGTTCCGGTCACTGGACTCCAAACTGATTTCAAATCCAGGTTCTTCGGCATGAATCAATGTTGCCGATATTTTGCCAGACAAGTCAATCGTCTTGAAGTCCGCAATCGGTCCACTTTGCAAAGTTTGCTGAGCACGAACGGTTATACCGCACAGAATGGCTACCAGCACTAACAGACACTTTCTCATAAACACACATTTTAATGGATATACCAAGGTAATAATTTTCTCGGAAAACGAGACTCCCATCCACACGAAAATACGGTTTCCTACCGGATTTATGCTAACTTTATGGCAAAATAGACCGATGAAAAGATGGGTAGCGTAAAAATTGTCAAAGCTTCGGCCGGCTCAGGAAAAACGTATCAACTTGCTTATACATACGTTCGTAATGTAATCGGGAATCCCTCCATGTACCGCCACATCCTAGCCGTCACATTCACCAACAAGGCCACGGAAGAGATGAAACAGCGCATTGTCGCCGAAATAGACAAGTTGGCCTCCGGACGTGACAGTTCCTACCTTGCAGGACTTTCCCAAGATCTCAATCTGGACCCTGTGACCATTCGTCGCAGAGCGCTCACGGCACGCACATACATCCTGCACGATTACAGTCGATTCATGGTCGTAACGATCGATAAATTTTTCCAACGAATCATTCGCGCATTCATCCGCGAACTGGGTATCGATCTCAACTTCAACCTCGAACTTCAGACCGATTCGTTGCTTAGTTCCGCAGCAGACAACCTGATCGACCGTATCACGATTGACAAGAACTTACGTAACTGGATCGCCCGCTTCGTCGAAGAAAAGATCGATGACAACCGGCAGTGGAACATAAAAGACGAATTGATCGACCTTGGGAGTCAACTATTCAGTGAACAATACAAAACCCTTGCTGACAAATCCACTGTTTCCCGTGATGAGTTAGGCAAGATCGTCAACGAGGCCACTGCCCGTTCCCAAAAAATCAAAGAGACGATACGGAGCAAAGCGTCAGAAGCTATACAGATCATGGCCAGCCACCATCTCAATCCTGATGATTTCGCATACGGGAAGGCCGGTGTAGCCGGGTATATTGCAAAAACAGCAGAGGGTCAAATCACAAATCCCAAAGGTCGCGTACTCGCAGCATTGGAGTCTGACGAAAAATGGACCACCAAAACCTCCCCCCGACGGAAAGATATCCTATCCGCAACCGCACAGTTAAAGCCTTGCCTGCATGAAATTTGCCGGCTGATCGAGGGTAACAGCAAATTATTCAATACGACCGCCATATTGCGTGAAAATTTCCGCAGTTTCGGACTGCTCACCGATCTGTCCGAACAAGTATCCGAAATTTGCCGCACGCAAAACATCATGCCGATTTCGGAAACGAACACGATCCTGAACCGACTGATCGCAGGCAACGACACCCCATTCATCTTCGAGAAGGCCGGAGAATATTTTTCTCATTACATGATCGATGAGTTCCAAGACACCTCGGGCATGCAGTGGAACAATTTCTTACCTCTGTTACACAATGCCGTCTCACAAACCGATGATGAGGCAGTGCTCTTGGTAGGCGACGTAAAACAATCGATATACCGCTGGAGAGGCGGTGATTGGACCATTCTCGGCGCGCAGGTCGAACGGCAATTCGAACAGATCGTTTGCCGCGATCTCGATACAAACCGACGCAGTCGCCACAATATCGTTGATTTCAACAACCGTATAATTGCCGGGTGTGTCGCCTCAGACAATGCCCTTCTCGATCAGCGTTTAACTCAAGCCGCTGAATCGAAAGCTATTTCGGCCGACCTCAAACAGGCCCTGTCCGGTCTGCTAACCCATGCATACGCCGGACACGAACAGAAATCTCTTCAGGAGGATCAGACCGGATATATTCGTATCACCGAGTACGATGAATCAGCAGACCCGTCCGATCGGCACATTGAAGTGATCCGTCTTGTTGAAGAGTTACAACAACGGGGATATGCACCTAACGAGATCGCCATTCTTGTCCGTTACAATCGGGAGGGATCGAGTATCGCAAACGCAATGCTCGACTACAAAAGTCGCCACATGGATTCGCCATGGTGTTACGACGTCGTCACACAAGATGCACTCACGATCGGTTCGTCTCCGGCTATCGCCTACATAACGGCATGCCTATACCTGATTATCAACCCAAACGATACAATCCACACGGCAATCTACAACCGGTGGCACCAGCACCCTCTCGGCAACCCGCTATCCGAAGAGGATCATGAGTTTTTCAAAAGTCTCAAACTATTCTCGCTCGAGGAAGCTTTCGAACAGATCATCATTCGAGATCATCTCGGCGATCGCACGGAAGACGTAGCATACATCCAGGCTTTTCACGAGCAGCTGATCGGATACAGTGCGCGCAATG
>CASDSC010000169.1 GCA_949283215.1 uncultured Alistipes sp.
CGACCCGTTCAAATCCCGCATAGGCTCGGACTGTCGTATCGGCAATTTTACCTGAATACACGATCTCGCCCTCATGTATTCGTTGTAATTCGTACATATCGCCACAACCACACAACCACATGACAGTCAATATAAAACTCCAAAAGGTTAATTTCGTTTTCATGATGAGTATCAATTATTGGTTTCGATACCATAAAGTGTAATTTCAGATGCACATAATGCCGTACTGGGCACAAATGGCTTAACAGCCCGATAACGTAAATATCGGAATGGGGTAGTTAATACCGGATCGTCGGGATAGATCAAAAACAAATGTCCAGCTTTGAGTTCTTTATCCTTATCTACTTCGTTGTTCGGCACCTCTATCTTAAATGAATTCAACTTCTTCCAGTTAATAATATAGCCGTCTGGTGTCACGTCGTTACTAACATACAACTCGAACTCTTGCACATTAAATGTCCCATATCCATACCCCCCTGAGGATCGTTGCCATACACGAACCCGACTGGCCTGAACCTCCCTTCCTAGATCTATGTAATAAGATATGGGGCCACCTGATTTTGCCACATAAAAATCAAAATAATTGATCAAGGTAGGATCATCGACCTCATTGTTCCAAAATTTACGAATATCTCCATCTAGATATTTCTCTTCAGCATTTTTCGTGTCTGGACCAGCCAACGTGTCCGGCAACCTACTATCTTCAATCAACTGCCACAATGATTTATCTAACGGATAATCAGCAATCGGACTAACGGTGCCTAATTCTATTTCCGACGACCGATTACCATAAAGATCTTGAACATATGCACGAATCTTGTAATCCTTTTCTTCCATATCATTGACAAAAAACCTATCTTTTGCTTTGGTTGACGCGAAGATATTGGTCATCGTTTGGTCTCCGTTTTGACACGTAACGAAAACATCAGCCCGTACTCCCAGCGGATTCTCAACATCAACGACAAGCGATGAAAAAGCGCCCCGTACTCGAATCGATTGTGCAATCTCGTCAACGGCCGGCGACAATGGCGTTACCTGGGCTATAGAAGAGAGACGTTCATGTCCTGCGCGATCAATGGTATATAAGGCTATATCATAAACAGCGGCTTGACCTAATCCCTCAATGTATAAAGTATCAGAATAGACGCTATTGGTTTTTGTTATGACTTCGCCTTGATCTGTCTTATATTTAGCTGCAACATACAAAAAATCAGGATCGTGTGGAATATCATACAAAAAATACCCGCCTCCATGCAAAGGTGTAAAACGAACATTTGTGAGACGTCCTGGGGCTTCAGGATCATTTGTGGGACTGTCTTTTTTGCATCCCAACAAACCCACGACCAAAAGAACAATAATTATGAATTTCGTCTGCATAGTTGTACTGTTTTGTGAATTCGGGTCTTGTTTATTCCCACCCGATAGTTTGGACTAGATTGGGGTTGCGTAACATCTCCTCCATACCGATAGGACACAAATAATTCCTGGGCGTCTGAAAAGATCGGGTTTGGATAGTTTTAAGCACATAAAAATTTTCTGCTGTCTTCTCTTCTACACTAAAACCTTGAATGGGTGAATTAAAAAATTCAGCTGCCCGTTTCCACCGCAATATGTCGAAATACCGGTGACCTTCATAACACAATTCTATCAATCGCTCTTGCTGAATGATACTGCGTAACCCATCCTTATCCAAATGTTTATTAACTGTTTTGACTATTTTTGCATCACTCCACACCTCCTCGACATCCGGAATGCCGGCTTTACGACGTACGGCATTCAACCGATCATACACTTCCTGTGAAGGACCAGAATATTCATTACGGGCTTCTGCCGACATCAAATACAGATCCGATAGCCGATAGATAGGTGTCGGGTAATTGACGATACGGGCATAATCTCCATTCTGAGATTCTGGGTGTACAAATTTTTTGATACCGATACCTGTAAAATATCGATTGTCCTTACGATCTGCGACAGCCCCGCCATTAGTTTCTTGGTAACGCAACCGCATATCGCACCGCTCATCATAAGTGCGCCATATACAGCGATCAACACAGACCCATGCGTAAAAACGTGGTTCTCGATTCAGGTTGAGATTGATCGTTTGTTCACCTGACTGTTGCTGCATATACCCCAAATGATAATCATCTTGAGGGATAGTCACAATTTCAAGCGGTTTGTTGCCGGGATATGTCAGATCCTCCTCTACGGGAACCCCATTGCGGGTATAGAAAGTCCACAACATATGATAAGGTGTACTGAGCCAATTCCCTGCGCCCGTGAACTTAGCACTCTCTTCCGTGATATTGGTCACCCGGGCACATTGGGTAGCTACTTCCGGAACATACTCTGTATCTATATTCCAAGCTCGCCTGATAATGGTACTACCCCATATCAATTCTTCATTCCATGCATCAACTATACAATAGCGCTTATTATAAGCTGCTTGCATGATCTCTGACTGGCCCCAATCTTCTCGATCGTACAAAGGAACCGGATCGTTGTACTCATACAATGATTTGTTGGCTGAATTCTCCGCATAGGTAATGGCCTCCTCTATGGCATCAAGGGCAAGTTTCCATTTCTCTGGATCTTCCGTCATATTGAAAAAATGCTCCCCACGCTTATTTTTAAAATTATTGTAAAACTCAAAATTACCATTGAACAATGGACTCGCCGCTGTCAACAAAACATCGGCTTTGATTGCACGCGCTATACATTGATCAATTTGCCCTGCCATAGTTGAAACCCGTGTCGGAGGCATATCATTCATCGCTTCGTCAATCAGATCAACCACATATTCAAAACACTTATCTACGGGTTGCCGCTCAAGGTAAATCTCTTCAGGAGCAGATGACACATTGGTTGACTTGTCCGCTATCAGAATCGGACCATACATACGAATCAAATAAAAATGGAAATAGGCCTTCAACACTTTGGCTTGCGCCGCAAAATCACGTTTTTCACTCTCCGACATATTCGGAACGGAAAAAATATTCTCTAAAAATTCGTTACAATTACGAATGCCTTGGTAGAGAGATTGCGCTCCGCCTGTGCCATACCAGAAATTCATCACCGGATTGGCTGCGCTATTTAAATTACGCATTAACTTCTCCGGATTATAAACATCATCCCATCCGGGTGTCATGATCCGACAATATTCATCTCCTGCAAAATTCATTGAATAACGCAAATCATTGAAACTCGGAAGATATGAATAACACGTTGCCAGTGCTCCGAGGGCCTTGTCTCGATTAGTATATTGGTCTTTCATCTCTGGCATATTGTCCGGGACCATATCCAGAAAGTTACAACCGGCAGTCAGAATTGCCAAACAAACAACACTGATGCATTTAAATATATTTTTCATGTCAAGACGAATTAGAAGTTGATATTAATACCTAGGTTATAGACTTTCTGTAACGGATAAGCAAATCCGTTGGACCCCATCTCTGCATCCCAAAGATCGAATTTGCTGAAGATTGCTAAATTCTGTCCTGATGCATATATACGGACCATATCGAGTCTAAGACGGTCTGTGACTTTTTTAGGCAAGGTATAACCTATCTCCACTGACTTGAGGCGAAGAAACGAACCATCGCGCAACCACCACGTACTATATGGATAATAATTATTGGCATTATTCGTGGTACTCAAACGAGGGAAAAGCGTCTGTGCTACAGGATTGTTGGGATTCCAGTGATCGGCGGCAAATGCCTTAAGCACATTACGTCGATTGAGTAACGGGGCCACCTTATCAACTCCAATAAAAAACGATGTCCGTGCTGTTCCTTGGAAGAAAAAGGAAAAATCAAAGCCTTTCCACGTCACCGATGTTCCGAAGCCATAGGTAAATTCGGGTACTGTCGGGAAACCGATCGGTGCCACATCATACTTATCTACAATACCATCTCCATTCCGATCTTTATATTTGATATCTCCTGGCCTAACAATTTCATTTCCTACCATCTGCACTGGAGAATTATCTATGTCTGCCTGATCGATAAATAAACGCTCTGCAATATATCCATGGATTTGATTCGTATGATAACCAGCCCGTTTCAAATACGGATCTTTATAAGCGGGTTCATCTATTACTGTGGTTTTGTTAACCGCATAAGTAAAATTGAATCGTCCTGTCAGGAAAAAGTCGGTCCCTATTTGTTTCTTTATATCTAATGACCCATCAACTCCTTTTACCTTCACCTCGCCTATATTTCCAAACTCCGTAGCTGTCATGCCCATAGAGAAAGGGAGATTTGTCCGAGCTTGATAAATATTGGTTCTGTGTTCGCGAAAATAGTCAATCTGGATATCTGCCATATTAAACAATGACAAGTCGATTCCATAGTTCTGTTTATATGATTTCTCCCATGTAATATTCGGATTGGCGAAACGATTGATCGTATACCCATAATAATTTTGAGTAAATGTTTCACCGAAAGGATAACTGCGGCCTCCGACATTAATATCGGAAAGAAAGAAAAACCGCTGTGCTGGATCCATCTGGTCATTTCCGACCAAACCATACGATACCCGGAATTTAAAACGATTGACCACTTTTTTCAAGGGCTCCCAGAATCTTTCCTGTGAGATCATATAGCCAACTCCTATAGACGGGAATAATCCCCAGCGATGTTTTGGAGCAAATGCTTCTGACCCTTGATATGCCATACTCAATTCAGCCAAATAGCGTCCATCATACCCGTAGGTCACCCGTGCACGGATAGCTTGTGTGCGATGGGGCAAAGCGCGGCGAATCAACACATCCTTACCACTCAGATTTCGCTCAGACTCTTGTGTATAAAGAACCAACCCACTCACATCATGTTTACCGAAAGTGCGTTCGTAGCGAATACTCCCTTCTAGATAAGTTCGACTTAGAGAATTCCGATCTGTTGCCAGATCTCCTAATTTATCGTTCCCTCGAAATATCTCCTCAAGTTCATACGTATCGGTCTGTTCATTATATGATTTTATGTTATAATAATAGGGAACATAATACCGATTTGCGCTATAAAAAATATGATTATAAATAGACATTTTCCCTTGCAATGACAACCCCGGAATAAATTTACCAAAATCCTGAGAAAGTGTCACTTGCGCAGTGATATCAGCGGTATAAGTTTCTCGAGAACCCGTAACCATATTCGCATAGGGATTAGCTTTTGCCGCAGTGCCAGGTGCATTACCAAACAAGGTACGATTCAGATAGAGAGTATTTTCTGTTTTAGCATAATATTTTGGAAAATCGACCGGATTGGCTTCCACTACATCCAAAAAAAGTTGATCCGCATTGGCATTCGGACCATTATAACTTTGAAAGCCTGAATTAAAATTCAGATCAAGACGGGTCGTTTTGGTAAGTTGAATATTTGTATTATTGACTAACGAATAATTGCTGACGGCAATATTGGAGTTAAAATCGTGTGTACTCTCAGGATTACGTCGAAGAATACCATTGTCATGATTATAACTTGCTGAGACATAATAACGGGCGATGTGCCCACCTCCACTGACACTCATCGTGTAATAATGATTGTATGCATAACGTTTAAACATTTCTGCCTGCCAATCAACGTTCGGATAAACATAGGGATTCTTACCTATTTGCGTATTGTATATTTTCTGGGATGAATAATAAACTCCAGCCTGTGGATTGTCGTTAAGATATGCTTGATTATATAAATTCATGAATTCTACTCCATCGACAAACTCTGGCATGCATGTAGGCATTGAGATGCGTGATTCGTGCCGGAAGAAAATCTTTGCGGGACCTTCTCGACCTTGTTTGGTTGTGATTGCAATCACTCCATTGGCTCCTCGTGAACCATATAATGCTGCTGCTGTGGCATCTTTCAGCACAGAAAACTGTTCTATGTTATCTGGATCGAGCCGCGCTAAAGTATTAGCATCGATTTCGAATCCGTCAAGCATGATCAATGGGTTCTGCGCATATCCAAACGAGGTAACTCCTCGCACAAAAAATTGAGCATTGTCGGCCCCGGGATGGCCACTTCTTTGGAAACCAATAATTCCGGGCACTCGGCCTGCCAGTGCTGATGTCAAATTACTAGAAGACGTCTTGAGTTCTTTGGTAGAGACTGCATCAATAGACCCAACCAAACTCTCTTTTTTTTGTCGTCCAAAAGCGGTCACTACAACCTCCTCCATTTCATTCGCACTCGGAACAAGTTTGATGGTTAGTTTTTCAAAATTGACCACTGTGATAAGTTGTGTTTGATAACCTAAGTATGACACTTCGAGTATATCGTTGATTTTTGCATCAATCTCGAAAGTTCCGTCAATACCCGTTATGGCTCCCCGTTGTGTCTGTTGCACAACTACGGTAGCACCTGGAAGAGGTTGCCCTTGCTCATCGGAAACAATCCCTATTATCTTATTATTATCTGACCCATAACCATTTACGCTCAAAAACAAACAGAAAACAAGCCAGAATGCAGTGTGTATGACTCTCAACATGAAGCGATTTGGCTTCATGCACAAATACGATATGTATGTTTTCATGATGGTGAAATGAAAGGTGATTGTATGGGGCTTAAGGTTGTAACTCTAAATAAATATTACCGAGTGCAAACTCATCTGCTACGCCATTTTTACGCAAATGAATCGAGAGTGAATTGGTCTGATGGGTCAAGTCTATTTCTCCGACCAATACTTTATCCTTAACTGTTTCTCGCTCTGACAATGAGACTGAGGTCTGCCAATCTGTCAACTGCTTCTGTCGCTGCCATACGGAAAAATCAGCACCATTCGGCTTTTCGAAATACGTAATATAAACTTTATAGCGCCCTTCGGGGACATCTTCCAGCATAATACGGACAAATCCTTGATGGGCAGTCTTTAGCAACAAGCGACCTGAGGGATCAACCTCGGCGACCAATCCACTGGGAACAATAGACATGAGTTGTGGCAACCACATGTGTCGGTCGGGATAGAAAACTGTCCGTAGAGCTTCCGTGGGTTCCATTCCCCGTTTTGCCGGCGGCGTATCGCAATAATAATAGGCCACAGACGCATAATCTACTGGATAGGCATTTCCCTCGGGCCCATGCTCTACACATGTATACAACTCCTGCTCAAAAGTTAATTTATCATTCAGGAAAAATCGGTAGGCACCGGTACGTGACATGGGAACAGAATAATCAAGACAGCCATGCAAAGGCATACTGATCCCCCGGTCCCACCGATCAAGTACCGCATACCACCCCCCGTTGGTATAATCTTCTGAACCTATGCCTTTAATACGGGAACGGCCATCCACATAGGTCGAATCATCGCCTTCATAAAAGGTCGTCAATCCGGGAAGCAGACCTTGAGCCTGAAATATAGTCCCTACGTAATGCCCCTTACCCCGAAGCGATGCAAACTCATAATGGTGGCCTGACTCGGGACGTTCGCGTCGCCAATTAGCATAGAACTTGCCTTCTGTTTCCGGATCTCGGGCTGTATCGTTATAGTATATTCTCGCGGTGATTTGAATCGGATACTGCGTAACATTCTTACGCTCGAGGTAGGTCAACTGCATCTCTGCCCGCGAATCAAATGGCATGGGTACATACGAATAATTGACATGATTTTTGGACCCCATGATCAAACTACGCATTGCCGGACGGCCATATGCATACCCGAAAAAATCTGCCAACGGAACATGGATTGCCTCAACGGATTCATTATCCCATCGGGCCCGAAGAACAACATCCTTGTAATCCCCCTCAAAGGCATTACCCCCATCGATCTCAAATCCTACAATACGACCCCCTTTATGTTTGGAAAACAATTCTACCGTCTGACCCGGCTGCAATGCAAATGTCTTCTTGACAGTTTTATATTGTGACGACCGGCCTTGTGCATAATCTTCGACCCCCACATAGTTCGCCTTGGCCCACAATGCACCGGCTTTTCTCATGGCCTCTTCCTGAACAGGCGTAAGTTCCCCCGTATAGGACTTCACATCATAGCCAGGAAGATTGCGATATTGGATCTGATAGAACTGGACCCGTGGGCCTTTAAAGGTTACTTTACAAGACTTGGAATATGGAATAGGGAAATATGTATAGTAACCTCCTATTTCATTATTGGACAGCGGTTTGACAAACGGAAAAACTTTACCCGTAAAAAGATCCATAAAACAAATCGTCAAACGCGGCGTCGTCTCCCCGTCGAAATAAAAACGTAACGTATCAAAAGTAGGAGCGGAAGAATGAATTTTGTTTATCACCCCTGGACCTGTCAATTCGGCCAACACCTTTTCCCCGTTTTCTTCCCGTATATAGGAATACCGGCCTGAAAAACCATCATCGTTTCCCCCAGTCGGATCATGCGTCGATTTATGCTCGACGATACACCCGGTACGATAGCAGGGAAGCAGATCGACCCGGTACAACAACTCCAGCTCTTCAGCCCAATCATAAGATTTCAAAGCCCCGTTCGGAGGCGATTGATCTGTCATCTTCTTGCCATGCTCAACCGCTTTCGCCTCCGTGCACGAGGACGGAAACGAAACAAAAAGCACGAATACGGCAGAAACTAATAATCGGTAAAGTTTGTTCATTTTATTTAAGGTTAGTTTAGGACGATCGAAACGCGATTGAATAGAACCCCTGAAAATTGGCAATCTATCAACAGAAAAGCCTGGATCCTCGTATCGTTTCCACAAAAGCTCTGGCGACATCCACATTCCCGGCTGCTGAGTAAAACAAAAATATAAGGATCATTCTGAAAAAGCAATAGAGAATATTTGTGAAACAACTGCACTATTCTTACCTTCCCAAATCTGCACCTCCTACCGCCTCATCGAATAAATACAATCAAAATCAACAACATAAAACACAAAACGAGGCATAACAAATCATTCCTAAAGATATCATACGGATTACTTCTATGCGATTGCTGGCTCTTCCTTCTGACACTTCACTGCCATCCTTGCAACGGCCACAATGGCAGTACACGGCCAAACAGATCCGATCTCTGAACTCCCGCAGCAACGCTCGGCAAAGCATATCACAAAACATGAAAGTCCATCGTGCCCACTCGGTTTCCATTACTGCCATTCACACAATATGCAAACATCTCTTTGCGTTATGAATTACAAACTATCGGCAACACCTGTCGCAATAATTCGCCACTCTGCCAATACTTCAGAGACCTGACAAAATAGTCTATTTGGTCCGATTTTTGTAAATTTACAATATTTGAAAACCAACGAGCGTTAGTTGATCATTACGAACAAATTCACGAAATACAAACAACTCAAAAACAGCAGAAAAAAGCCTATGGTGCAATTTCGACCTTTTTATATTTTGTATATTTAATAACTCTGTAAACAAACTAACATCAAATTTATGAAAAGGATTGCATTTGCATTAGGTATCGTCGCTGCTGCTCTCGCCGGAGGGGTAACCGCATATTTCGTCTCCCAAAGCAAAGATACCGCTCCAACTACACGTATCGTCGAATTTGCCGGTTCGGTCGGGAATCATTTCACCTCATACGAAGCTGACAAATATCCTGATCTTACCTATGCCGCTGAAAACGCGGTCGCTTCTGTTGTCAATATCGAAAAAATCGAAGAAGTACAGATCGCTCAACAATCTAGCCCATTCGGATTCGACCCCTTCTGGGAATTCTTCGGAATCCCCCAAGAACAAAGCAGAGGTCGCCAACAGGCTCCTTCACAAGAACGTCGTTCTGGTGGTTCGGGCGTAATCATCAGTCCGGATGGATACATTGTCACCAACAATCACGTGGTCGAAAACGCATCGAAACTCAAAGTCACTCTCAATGACGAACGTCAATTCGAAGCTAAAATTATCGGTACCGATCCAACTACCGATATCGCGCTGATCAAAATCGAGGCGGAAGACCTCCCCACATTGCCATTCGGTAATTCTGACGACCTCAGACTCGGAGAATGGGTGCTCGCAATCGGTAGCCCTTACGGACTCCAATCGACCGTTACGGCCGGTATCGTCAGCGCCAAAGCACGTAATCTGGCCGTAATTCCCGACCAGTTCCGAATCGAATCGTTCATTCAGACCGACGCCGCTGTCAACCCCGGTAACAGTGGTGGTGCCCTCACCAACGTGCGAGGAGAACTGGTCGGCATCAATACCGTCATCAAATCGCCTACTGGTAGTTACGCAGGATATTCGTTCGCCGTCCCAACGACCATCGTAAAAAAGGTCGTAGTCGACCTGAAAGAATACGGCGTCGTACAACGTGCCCGCCTGGGAATCAGCATCACTGACGTAACTGCTGACTTTATCGAGCGCGAAGGAAAAGAGAAAGGTATCACCGAAGTCGGCGGTATCTATGTGGCAAATGTGGAACCTGACGGTGCTGCCGCCGTGGCCGGAATTAAAGAAGGTGATATCATCACTGAATTCAACGGCACAAAAATTGCTAAATCATCTCAACTATTGGAGCAAGTCGCAACCTACAGACCAAACGATAAAGTAACCATCACTGCAAAAAGAGGTAATGACGTGAAACAATTTGAGGTTACTTTACGTAATAAAGCTGGTAAGACCGAATTGGTTTCCAAAGATGACGTCGATGCTGTTAGCGCCTTGGGTGGTCGATTTGCAGACCTCTCGGACCGCGAAAAGAAAGCCTTGAAAATCAACGGGGGTGCTCGCGTGGTGGAAGTGAGCCCTAGTGGAATCTTAAGCAAAGCCGGCGTCGAGCCTGGTTTCGTCATCACCCGAATTAACGATTCGTACATCCGGAGCAGTGCTGATCTGACTAAAATCGACAGCCAAATCTATCTGATATCCGGTATCAACAGAGCGGGTGTGATGGAAAACTTCAGGCTCATGCAGAACTAACGTTCTCAAACAGTTTGCTGAATGTTTGGTAAGGCGGCCCGGTCTCTTACGGGAGACCGGGAGCCTTTTGTTTAATAATTCGAAGAAAAATGAGACAATTAAAGATCACCAAGTCTATCACCAATCGTGAAAGTGCTTCGCTCGACAAATATCTGCAGGAGATTGGTAAAGAGGACTTGATTACCGTCGAAGAAGAGGTCGAACTCGCCCAAAGAATCAAAAAGGGAGATCAGGAAGCTTTGGAGAAACTGACTCGTGCAAACCTGCGTTTCGTCGTATCGGTTGCAAAACAGTACCAAAACCAAGGCCTTAGCCTCCCGGACCTTATCAATGAAGGAAATCTCGGGCTCATCAAGGCTGCCGAAAAATTCGACGAAACCCGTGGTTTCAAATTTATCTCATACGCTGTGTGGTGGATCCGACAATCAATTCTTCAAGCCCTCGCGGAACAATCGAGAATCGTCCGGCTCCCCCTCAACCAGGTGGGCTCGCTCAACAAAATCAACAAGGCTTTCGCTAAATTCGAACAGGAACACGAACGTACCCCTTCTCCCGACGAATTGGCGCAGGAACTCGACCTCCCGAAAGAAAAAGTGTCGGATACCTTGCGTGTATCGGGTCGGCACGTTTCGGTCGATGCACCGTTTGCTGACGGTGAAGATAACAGTCTGCTCGATGTGCTGGTCAACACAGACTCGCCGAACGCCGACCGTGGACTGATCAACGAATCGCTCGGCACAGAAGTGGAACGGGCATTGGCAACCTTGACCGAACGCGAAAAGGATATCATCAAATATTTCTTCGGGATCGGTTGCTCGGAAATGACCCTCGAAGAAATCGGAGAAAAATTCGGCCTGACACGCGAACGCGTCCGTCAAATTAAAGAAAAAGCGATCCGGAGACTCCGCCACAGTTCAAGAAGCAAATTACTGAAATCATATCTCGGGTAACACCATTCTTCGACAACTTCAGCAATATTATATATGTTACGCATACTCTTCAAGGGTATGCGTTTTTTATTTCTCAACAAAGAATTGATACAATACGGTACGCCAAATCCAACGCCCTATCCTTACACAAATACACTTTGGTAAGATCAACCTGTCATGACTGAAGACTATCTTACCGTTAAGTATAACAAATACGCGGAGAATGTTTCTTACACTCTCCGCGTTACTCTTTAATATGACCATACAGGAAATTATTTACGCTAAGGGATAGTCTATTCTCTCCTGCAAGTCCATGTTCCTAAGCAATTTATTGCATACAAAACGATGCAACAACCAAATACGGAAACCGCTACTTGAAGCAGAAAGCCCCCGGGCAAATCCA
>CASDSC010000170.1 GCA_949283215.1 uncultured Alistipes sp.
CTCCATATTGGCCACTGCATCGGTTGGTTTTCATGTAGTGTTCAATAAACCAAACGTACGGATCGCATTTGACCGATCCTGTCGATGCCCTTCGTGAGCCGGGGATATATCCATGGCCGGAGAACATTGGTTTTCCGTCACGATTAATGAGCCTCTTGCGTATTTTTAATTTTGGGCCTCCAGTTACGAGTTGCGAATATAAGGTCCCGGGTCTGGGGTCATATCGAACGGCAATAAGATTTTCTGCGCCAGCCACGGCAGAGGCTACATTGCTCGTAGCTGCTATATGGCTGTCGTAGAGTACGACCCCCTGGATCTTATCCCGATAGGCCATGACCGCATCGGCGACCGAAGCGTAGAGGATTGTGTCTCGTCCGGCAAGCCATTGGCCCGGTTGGCGGTATTTGTTCCACCAATAGGTGTCGATTTCGCGACCCGACTCAACGATGTAGTTGATATAGAGTTTGGGTTCCTCCCTGTTGACAATACCTTGTAAGGTTGCGACAGTGTGCAGGTCATCCCATAGCGCGAGTAACTGGAGACTGTCTTCGAGGTTATAATCGAGCGTATATTTGAGATCAAGCATACCAATTGGTTCGGAAGTTTGGCTGTCGTGTTTTTTAGCCATAGTAACTTCCGAACCAATGTTGTACACCAATACCAAGGCAATTATAAACTTGTACATAGCGATTGATTGTGCCGAAACAATTGTTTGGCAATTCAATAAATTCAAAAGAATTGCAGCTAATTACAAGGAGTACGTTACAGAGAAGGTAGATGAAATTTGCTTTGATATATTATATGAGTTTTAGTTCTTTTTTCAATGCCTCGATTTTTGCGTCGAGTTGCTGTTGTACGGTGTTGAATTGTTGCATGTCGGGTAAATCAGCCCTTACTCCAAAGTAATACTTTATTTTAGGTTCTGTACCTGACGGTCTTACAGATACTTTTGTTCCGTCTTCAGTGATAAATTGCAGTACGTTGCTTTGTTCGATTTCAATGGCTTCGGTATGTCCGGTAACCATATCAGTAGTTATGCGTGTAAGGTAATCCTTGATCATAACAACAGGTGAACCACCCAGGCTGCGGGGTGGATTCGTACGGTACTCAGCCATCATTTGTTTGATTTCTTCCTGTCCGTCTTTCCCTTTGCGGACGATCGAAACCAGTCCTTCTTTGTAGAAACCGTATTGCAGGTATATTGTTTTGATCAGGTCGTACAGTGTCATGCCTTGGCTTTTTGCCCAAGCAGCTGCTTCTGCGACCATCGAGCAAGCGCTGACAGCATCTTTATCCCGAACAAAGTCGCCGACCAAATAGCCGTAGCTCTCTTCGCCTCCGCCAATGTATTTCAGTTTTCCTTCGTTTTCCCGGATCAGTTCGGCAATATATTTGAAGCCGGTCAAACAGTCGAAATATTTGACGTTAAACGATTCGGCAATACGTGCTACCAATTCAGTCGTTACGATGGTTTTTACGACAAATTCACGACCGTTGAGACGACCCAGCTCACTCCATCGTCTCAAAAGGTAATATGTGAGCAATGAGCAAGTTTGGTTTCCATTGAGCAATACGTATTCCCCGTTTGTATTACGTACAGCAACGCCTACACGGTCAGCGTCAGGGTCGGATGCAAGCACTAATTCGGCGCCGACTTGTTCGGCATAATCGATAGCCATCTGCATGGTGGCCCGTTCTTCGGGGTTGGGTGAAGCTACGGTCGGGAAATTACCGTCAATAATGTTTTGCTCTTTTACAGTAAGGACTTTAGTGAATCCAAAGTTATGTAAAGATTTAGGTATTAAGACCACGCCTGACCCGTGGATCGGAGTATATACGATCTTCATGTCGTGATATTGGGCCACGGCCTCAGGGGAAAGCGAGAGGGCACGGATCTTGTCGAGGTAAATCTTGTCGAATTCTTCGTCCAGGATATGGATATTTTCCTCGCCGCCTTGGGTTTCGATTTGTTCAATCGACGTGATTTTTGCGACCTCGTCGATAATGTTTTTGTCGTGAGGCGGGGTGACTTGTGCTCCATCCGCCCAATAGGCTTTATATCCGTTGTATTCTTTGGGGTTGTGCGAGGCCGTGACCACCACACCACTTTGGCATCCCAGTTCTCGGATAGCAAAACTCAGTTCAGGGGTAGGACGGAGAGCGTCGAACAAGTATACGATGAAACCGTTTGCTGCAAAAATACGTGCTGTATGTTCTGCGAATTTCCGGCTGTTGTTTCGGCTGTCGTGTCCGATTGCCACTTTGATTTTCCTGCCTGGGAACTCTTTTTTCAAGTAGTTTGCCAATCCTTGGGTGGCCATCCCTACTGTATATATATTCATGCGATTTGTTCCGACGCCCATAATTCCGCGCAGGCCGCCCGTTCCGAATTCCAGGTTTTTGTAGAAACTTTCTGTTAATTCTTTCGGGTCATGTTCGATCAATTCACGGACAGCATCTTTTGTGGCTTGGTCGAATCCGTCGGAGAGCCTTTGTTCGGCTTTTTGTTTGATTATCAAATCTAATTCGTCGCTCATGGTCGTATCAGTTATATTGATAAATTTTACTCAGTGCTTAAAAAAAATTATAGAGCAAATGTAAAAATAATTTTATCAAAACTCACTATCAATTGCTTAAATCGGGAAGGGGCGTGAGCCCTTATTTTTCTATATAAATTAAATCTTAATAAACAAGTTCGATTTCTGTTTTTTTTAATAATTTTATCTACACTTTTGTAATGTCAAATCCACCCGATCATGTTATCTAACACTCAGACATATAATGATATATGGCAATCGTGCTTGTCGCAAATCAAAGAACAGACCTCGGAAGAGGAATTTGTGAAGTGGTTCAAGCCGATTGTCCCTTTAGACTTCGATGGTACGACATTACGCTTGCGTGTACCGAACGAAAGTTACGTATATCATATCGAACGGAATTATATCCCGTTTTTACGTCCGATCATTCATCAGTTGTTTGGGTTGAAAACGCGGTTGCGTTATGCGATACCCAAGCAGGAGCCTGCTCCGGTATCAGTCGGACAGGATGCCGATATAACGCCGATTAACAAGTTTGTCACGCAAACCGATACTGCGAATATAAAGAATCCGTTCGTAATTCCAGGTATCAAGAAGATCATTATCGATCCGCAACTCAATTCGACATACACTTTTGATACCTTTGTGGAGGGCGAATGTAATCGTTTGGCTCGTTCTGCAGGGCTTGCGGTAGCTGTCAATCCAGGGAAGACACCATTCAATCCTCTTTATATTTATGGAGATTCAGGATTGGGTAAGACACATGTTGCGCAGGCAATCGGTAACGAAGTCAAGCAACGCCATCCCGAGTTGCAGGTGTTGTATGTGGCGATGAATAAATTTCAGGCTCAATTCCAAAATGCGGCGATTAAAGGGGAACTGAATGATTTCATTCATTTTTATCAGATGATCGACGTCTTGATTATTGACGATATTCAGGAATTGGCAGGTAAAGACAAGACACAAAATGCCTTTTTCAATATATTCAATCACTTGCACCTGTCAGGTAAACAGTTGATTATTACTTCAGATAAGGCTCCTGTCGAATTGAAGGATATTGAGCAGCGTTTGATCACACGTTTCAAATGGGGATTGTCTACGCAGTTGTCGTTGCCGGATTATGAGACCAAGGTTAAGATTATCCGTAACAAGGCAGCGCGGTTAAATGCTGAAGTTCCAGAAGAGGTAATCGAGTTTTTAGCTCACAATATCAATGCAAATATACGCGAAATTGAAGGTGCTCTGTCATCACTGGTAGCTAATGCGACTTTCTTGAATAAGAAGATTACGGTGACCCTTGCGAAAGAGATTTTGAAGGTCTACGTGCAATTCAATCAGAAGGAGATTACGATCGACCAGATTAAGAGTGTGGTTTGCGAGCATTTGAAATTGGATATGGCCAAATTCAATTCGCCCAAACGGACTCGAGAGATTGCGCAAGCTCGCCAAATTGCGATGTACCTGAGTAAGCAGCATACGAAAGCACCGCTTACGACGATCGGGGCGGCGATAGGGGGTAAGAACCATGCAACCGTGCTGCATGCCTGCAAGGCGATTTCCAACCTGATCGAGACGGATAAAGCATTTCGTCATACCGTAGAAGAGATCGAAAAGAAGGTGATTGCAGGTTGATGGGCTCAAGGGGCCGTTTTATAGTCGAACTCTGCGTGCAGGGAGAAGAAAAGGAATGTGCGGGTTGTATTTCTGCACATTCGTTTTTTTCTGATTCGAAAAAATCCGTATTTTTAGGACGTTAATTTTAGTACGTATGGAACGACTTAAGGTAGGGGACATCGCTCCGAATTTTACGGCGCGGGACCAACAAGGTAATACAGTTTCTCTCTCTGATTTTCAGGGCCGTCGTGTTATTCTCTATTTTTATCCCAAGGACAATACCCCGGGGTGTACCCTGGAAGCGAAGAGTTTGCGGGATGGTAAACAGCAGTTGGCTGATCGAGGCTTTGAGATTATAGGTGTGAGTCCGGATAGTGAAAAGTCTCATTGTAATTTCATTGCGAAGCATCAACTCAATTTTACATTGATTTCCGATACGGATAAATCCGTAGCGCAGATGTATGGTGTGTGGGGTGAAAAGAAGATGATGGGGCGTACCTATATGGGGATTCTTCGAACGACGTTTATTATTGGACCGGACGGGCGGATCGAGCGGATATTTGATAAAGTGAATACGGCACACCATTTCGAACAGATCATGGAGGTATATCAATAAAAACAAAAATATAATGGCAGAAGAGACGAAAAATCAGGTCAATGCCGATAAGCTCAAAGTGCTGAATGCGGTGATGGACAAAATCGAGAAAGATTTTGGCAAAGGGTCGATCATGCGGATGAGCAGCGACAAGATCGAGGATGTGGCCGTCATACCGACGGGGTCGATTACGTTGGATATGGCACTGGGTGTCGGCGGTTATCCGAA
>CASDSC010000171.1 GCA_949283215.1 uncultured Alistipes sp.
AGGTACGAGTACCGTTGAAGGACATATGTTCAAGGAAATGGGCAAGCCCGCGTTGGTTCTCATCCTCCTGGATCGATCCTGCATTGACAATCATCCGTAACTCCACCTTATCTTTTGGAGTCTCGTTGTGCCGGATATAGTATGTGAGTCCATTGTCGAGCTGGCCTTTGATCAGGTGTGCCGTATCGACCGGAATCTCTTGTTTTGGGAGATACCGGAACGGTTTTTCAGGTTTCTTTGTTTCAACGGGAGCCGCAGCCATCGCACTGCCAGCCCATAACCAGAGGCTCAACGCCCATACTACGCATTTCAGATTTTTCATAACACATTGTTTGCAACATACGGGAGTCACCTTCCCGCGCTCAATTCCCAAAACGGACCTTTCGTGGTCACACTAATTATAAAATACACGTTACACTTTACAAATTAAATCCTCTTTCACCCTCCCTTGATCAAACTCTCACAAAGGATAACGCGGCATCTACCTGATTTATTTCAACACACAGTCCGGCCATCAACCATCCACTACCCCAGATCATCTCCAGCCTCACCAGTATTCAAACGGAACCTTGCTCAGAAACTGTAACCTACCCGCACTTCTACGGCATTCCGGACATATCCGTCCGTCGTATGTTGATATGCATACGCAGCGCGGACATAAACACTCTCTCCTCGTTTAAAACGGTAGCCCCACATCAGATCGCCACCCAAACCATAATAATTCTGCCACATCATCGCCACATCCGGACGCACCAGACCCTCTTCGATTGTCCGATCCTCGGTTTCACGGGCCACATAATTCATCTGTGTATCCCAAACCTTGTTCAACATAGCGTTGAGGCCGATACGGTAATAGGAACGGCGAGCCACGATATTGCGCACGACTTCGACACCTGCCACCCCGCGTTTAAAACGGTTATACGAGTCGACAACAGCATATTCGTCCGCAAATTTTTCGAATTTACCGTTCAGACCGAATCTCCACTTGTATTGGTTCTGGTCAGCCATCACCATCAGGGCATAACACAATTCAGCCGATCGGTCGGTCACCACACTACGTCGGGGAGCCTCCGAATCGGTCACCCAACTGTTGACACCGGCATCTGGGACAAAAACCTGTATAATTTCCCGACCCGATCGTTCCGCATCGTAATATGAGGCCTCCAGGGTATGCGTCATTCGTTCACCCATCCAATCGGCCACCAGACGCGCCGAATAATTTTGTTCATAAATTCGTCCACGTTGACGCGGTTTACTATTTTCGATATCCGAAGCACCCTCGACATAGTTTTCGTACGCGCCACGAATCATCATGCGGAAACGGCTACCGGTAAAATGATATTCTACTCCGACTTTATGACCATCCCCCTCATACTGGCGTTCACGTTCATTGGCACTGAAAATATCGAATATATATTGACCCATTCCCTTAAGAAGATATATTTTCTGAGCTTCGGCCGAATTATAGAGGATCAGGTTTGTATTCTCACGGAAACGCCGATAGGTATAGTCTCCGCTCAATGCATGGGCACGCCAACGCAAAGTAACCGAAGGTGTAACGGTAATTTGGTTGGAATTCGACTGAGGACGTGGATCAATCATTTTCGCCCCACGGCAGACGCCGATTCCAGCCCGCAGGCCGAAAGCGACCACATTGGCGATGAACGGCGAGACACCCTGCGCCCAAACGTCATAAGCCTGTTTGGTCCAATTACCTCCGGTACTGTCCGCGATAATATAGGGGGTTCCACGGAACGGATCGAGAATCGAGCTGAATTTCACATCTTTCTCTTTCGATTGCAGAAATCGGAAACCGCCGCTTGCATAGATTTTACCCAACTGCAATGCACCTTCCGCGTTCAATCCATAGTTGAAAATCCGAGCGGGCTGCTGCGGGCGGTGGAAAGAACCGCTTTCAAAGCCCATACCCAAGCTGATATCGGAATAGGCAATCTGCCGCCCGAGCGCCAAAGCCGAAGCATTGTCCGAAGCGAGCAGCAATGCAGTATTCTTAAAATACTCCACCTCAAAGGGCGAAGGTTTACGTACGTTCGCGAGCGAATCCTTCACGCTTCCGACGCCAGGGTCAACAGTCGTTGCATTGGACAGCGGCTGTTCCGCGACAATGGTCCTCTCCGGAGTCTGGATACCCTGCTGTTCCGCTTCTGCAGTCTGAGCCATACCGACAGCAGGGATCAAGCATCCAACGGCCAGTGCCCAACCATATATTCGAGTTATGATATTGTTCATAGATCCTTTACTTTTTACCTACATGCTTATCGACTGAGCGGTGCATCGTTCACCTCGAAATCGGCCGTCGAATTGTTCGTATCCTGCAAGATTTCCACACCGTCCTCATTGCTGACGACTTTCCGGATTACGCTTTTACCCAGATAGATTCCCTCGACCGTAGCGAAACCGGCATCGAGCGATGGGGGGAACAATTTGGTAACCGAGGTCGTCTTGTTCTGAATCAGATCGACGGCATCGATCACAAAACTATTCGGTACTTTAAGGTTGTAGTAGTACTCTTCGGACTCACCGGCCGCCCAGAAACCGGGAGGCAGTACCACCTCTTCAAAACCGGCGACCTCGTCGGCCGTAGCTTTGATCAACACCATACCGCGTCCAAACACAGAGATACGCCACAAATAGCCGTAATCGGGCCAATAGGTCATCTGCATATTCTTGGCAGGGAAATCAGGATATGGATTCTCCGCATCATCCACATAGGCTTCATAATCGGCCGATGAGAGATCGACAGGCGAACTGAGATTATACTGAGCATCCTTATTGTGAGGGGCGGCCATCACCGCAATCACAGCCGTCTCTCCCGGATCGAGCGAAGCCGATTCGCCATTTTTAAGAATCTTCCAAAGTGCCTTGATATAGACATGACTGTAATTACCCAACTCTTCGCCCGGCCAAAGCGGGGGAGCCTGATTGAATCCGCCATAATGCTCCATGTAGCCGATGTATATATCATCGAGCGGGGCGGGGAATTTCGAATTGTTGTGGATCGAATAAAAACCGTCATTACGATATTGACCGTCACTCGGCGTACGGGAACCGGCATAATACAGTTCTTTGAAAATCACCGTTCCCGATTGCGACGATGCGAGCGCGAGACCTTCGATCACGTTCGGCATTCCGAGTTTCAGGTTGATTTGGGAGAGATATCCGGTCAGGGTCCATTCCGCAGCGTCGGGATCACCGGTGATCTCAGCAACCTCCTGGGCGGTCAGACGCCCGGTTACACTGATCGCATATTCTCCGGGGAGTAAATTTTCAAGACGTACCTTACCCCAAAGATCAGAGGTCAATCGATATTCAAATTGTTCTGAGTTATTGGTCAGGGTCAATTCCAGAGGATAAGTAAACTGACGGGTCACACCGAAATCGGCATACGTAAGATGCAGATCGATCGGATCGACATAGTACGACCGGGGTGCCTCGTCCACGCGACAAGCCACGAAACCCATCGTAGCCCAGATCAGCATTATGCATATATATATTTTCAGGGTCATAGTGTTAACATATTAATACAACAATCACAGCGGAAATCGGCTGGGACTTAAAATTTCACCCAGACCTCGGCTCCGAAGAACTGACTCGGGTTTCGTGTTTTGTAAGTACCGGGATACCGTTTACTCTCCTCGAGCGGACAGCGCATAAACATATTGTTGACGAAGAACGCGAAACCGAGTTTTTGTTTTATCTCCTTTGTAATCCGCAGGTTGAATAGCCAAAGAGGGGAATACCAGTCGGTAATTTCCTGAGCGTCTACAATAGTCCGTTGTATTGCGTCCAGAATATCCTGGGGTGTATCGGGACCCACGGGCGTATACGAAAGATCATCAGCAGAAATATAACCGATCGGTTTTTTATTTTCGGTTCCGAGATATTTATGCTCATCCTTCCAGATCGTCTGAATGGACAGCGACACGACGAAACTGATTTTGGGGATGTTATGGATAATACGCAATGTAGTCGAGAAACGCTCATATTGGTTGCCGTCCCCCGTACCGTAGACACCGATCGGCTGATACACTCCATCCACAGGGCTTTTTTGGAAGAAAGTATTGTTAGTTGAATAAAGACGAGATTGCATCCAGGCACCGTTAAGCACGAAAGAGGTACGAATTGCCTTGAATTGGCCGAAATTCAAGTCGAATTCCAGACCTTTCGTTTCGTTCACTCCATCGTTAAGCGGGCGATTAAACCCGAGGACGACACGATTTGATGCATTTTGGTCGACCTCGAGAGCCGGGTAAGTTCCGGGCCGACTCACCGCCTTATATTTGATCAAGTCGAAAATACGGTACGAATTAAAATCATAACCGAATGAATAACCGTTCGTCAATTTCTCTTTGAAGGCCGTCACAGCAAATGACATTTGCCCCAACATCAAATCGAACCCAACTTCCGCCTTACGATTCTTTGCAATTTTCAGGTCAGAATTTGAGGTATCATATACTTTGGTTGTGATCAGACAGAGTTGCTGATCAGCAGGTAATCCTTCACCCAGATTGTCGTAATTGACATAATCGAAATAGGCCTTGTCAGGGTAGAGGTACATCAGCGGAGGGGCCTTTGCCGTAATACCCCAACCTCCCCGGATTGACAACACGTTCGGCACGACATCATAGGAAGCATTGATACGGGGCGACAACACAGATCCTCCTTCATCCCGTCCGGGTTGAATCAGATCATAGCGTAGACCGAGTTGCAGATTCAAATCACGTTTCAGAATGGCTACCTTGATATTATCCTCAATATACAGGCCGAGCTGGTTCAGTGCAGGAATATCGGTATAAGGACGCATGCGCAATCCTGCCGCAGGAGGCATCAGCGGATCGAACACCTTACCGCGGCCGAAGTTGACATCGGTCCGCCAATCAGCGCCGACCAAGATACGATTGCTCACCGCACCGATATCGCCGAGGAAACTACCAGTCACCTTTCCGAAGATATTGAGCGGTTTGCCATACGTGTGCATCTTTGTAAGGAACTCGTACGGCAAAATATTGGTCATGGCCGAAGGGTCGAGTATATGATTGTTCGTGATTGCATTCCCCGCGGCATCATAAATGATTTCATTCCGATTCGAGGTCACCGTACCATCCTGCATGGCCGAAGTGATCATGTACCCGAAATTGTTTTTGATCTCCTGGGTATACCCTTTTTGGTTTTCGTAATCGGCCGAGAAGTTGAAACGTATGAATTTCAAGAATTTTCGGTTTGGGCTCCAGACCACATTCGTATTAAACTTGACCCCCATATTTTCAGATCGACGTTCACGCATGTAACGGGCATCCGAAGGGTCAAGTTTGGTAGCGTCGAGATCGGAGAAAAATCCGATACCGGTAGTCGCGCGCAATTCCCGGGTAATATTGACGGTATGCAGGAGATTTGATGTAAAACGTTGAAAGCCTTGATAAGGACGTCTTTCATCGCTAAGCGACTTTGCGTAATCGAAATCGATACTCATGTCACCGGCTCGGTCACTTAGATGAAACCCTTTTCCGAGCGAAGCCTGCGTCAGAGTCGGATTGATTTTGAGACGTGCCTGCCACGGGTAACTACCTGCCTTAGGATTGATAATGATAACGCCTGATGTAAGATCGCCATATTCGACTGAGGGAATACCCCGGATCACGTCGACCGATTCGATATTGTCGACCGCAATCTGGCGCATATCCTTACCCGAACCGGCTGTCGACGAGAATCCCGTATTGAGGGCCCCCTCGGTAGCCGTATTGCCGATCTGCAGATTGGCATTATTCGAAATCGGAGCCCCGTTATACACAATCGAGGTCCCGAGACTATTCATTGCATCCCCCTGTACCTGTCTCAAAGTAGCTTTTGAAGGCGATGTCAATGTAGGGTTCGATGCCAAAGCCCCGGGCAACAGTTCCATCACATCCCCGAGTGAAGTGGCTTGGAGGTGGTCAATTGCAGAACGGGAAATGGACGAGGCGGTCGAGGCCCCTACCTTATTACTTTTGGCGACGACGACCACTTCGTCCAGGCCGAAGTTTTCTTCTTCCATGAAGAACTTACCGGGAGCGGCACCAGCTTTGACATCGATTTCCGTTTCGACAGGCACTTTACCGATAAAGTTCAGTTCAATCTGCGTTTCTCCGACGGGGACATTTTGCATTTCGAACATACCATCCTTATCGGTTACAGACCAAATACCATACTGCGGCAGATTCACCGTCACTCCCGGAATGGGATTAGTCGTTCCCTTCTCCATGACCACTCCGGTATAAGTAACTGTATTTTTTTTAGTCGGCGTTTGAGCATAAGACGAGGGAATCCATATCAACAACAAAAACAAAAAGGACACCCATCTTTTCCCTATCCATTCCGTAAAATTATGTAAGTGGGTCATAGTTTCGTAAAAGTCTCTTCTCATAGGCAGCACGCTTCAAGATTGTAACGATGTATTCCCCAATTGAGGAAAACAGCCGACCTGTCCAAATGAGCAAGATGCCCATTGGCGACAGGTCGGCAAGGATGTATATTTAATAATCGTATGCGATCGCACTAAATTATTGAATATCCATTACGCAACGTACAGGCATAGCATTCATCACTGTACGATTTTTTTCAACAGTAGGCTGGAAGTTATTCGCGAAGTTGTACGCAGTCGGCATATAAAGAGTATTTTCACTAAATTCACCAGTCAATTCTGAACTCCAAATAACAGGGGCACCTGTCATATACATAGACACCTCATCAGGGGTAATTTGATTGTCTCCACTGATTTTTTCCGGATTGGTCTCGCTTGCAGGCGAATTTTCGTCATAATCAGGATTATCGATCATCACATCCGCCACATTGAACATACCGCTTTCGGCCATCTTCATCATATTCCAATAACTCAATGCCGCTGCAGCTTCCTCTTCTGTATAAGGGCCGACTTCACCCATACCTTCCCAGAACAGATTTTCGAAATATGGCAGAGTAAGATTTGCAATGATGTCCAAGTCAGCCTTGGTCGGCAGGCGCCATCCTTCAGGACAAACACCTTCAGCCCAGTTAGCATTAGCCGTACTCCAAGCCACGTCGTAATCGAAGTTACCATTCACGTTTGCATCTCCTTCAGCAGCGACAATGGCATTACGACCCCATTGATAATAGTTACCACTTTCACCGACAGCACTTGCACCTACGTTACGATCGAGCATATAGAAAGAATTGGTAATATAACCGACGGTATCAAGCACCTGATAGCCCGAAGGAGCAGCGGGAGTCACATAAACGGTTGTTGTAGCAGATTTTTCATTGACAGAGCGTACGATAATCGACACTTTGGTGGGAGCAGTAATTTCTTCAGTTCCGAAGGAAAGTTGCCCTGTATTTTGATCTACCGCAATGATTCCCGGTTTATCACTTCTCCAATCCATTGTCTTGTTCGTTGCATTATCAGGCTTAGCTGTTGCACTCAACTGAGGTAATGCATCCGTAGTACCGATCTGAACAAACACAGCAGGTCCCTGATCGATTGTCACCTCTTCAACTGTGATTATTTCCCCACCTTCATCGTCATCTTTACAAGAAACAGTCGCAACGGCGATCAAGCCTAGCATCAGAAAGATTTTTTTCATAATTGTGTTTTTTTTAATGAATAAAACAGTAAGTAGCGTATATATATCAATATGATCAACAATGAGATTGAAACGTTACATACGAAAAAGAGAATATGGCACTATATTTCAGTTCACCACTTCACCAAAGCCGCATAAACACAAGGAACGCCACATATCTCATATTGATTTTGTAAAGATAAGCTTTTTTCCAAAAACCCATCATTTCTCAAGACAAATATAGCATTTTTCGACTATTTTTTTCAGATTCTACAGTCTAATCTTGCATTATCGTCCGACAAAAGGAGTTCTTTACTCATGATTCATGCAAACCTTTCGCTATTCTGTGAGTATGAGAGGTAATTTCACAATAACACCTCGGCATAATTTACTATCTTTATCCAGATAATTAAACAAGCCATGATGAAAACACTAAATGATGAAGAGCGACGCATCATAATTGACAAAGGGACCGAAGCACCCTATAGCGGTCAATACTACCAAACCACGACACCCGGCACGTATGTATGCCGACAATGCGGGGCCCCACTTTTTCGTTCAGAAGATAAATTCGATGCGGGATGTGGCTGGCCATCCTTTGACGACACGATCGAGGGAGCCGTACGACGGCAACCAGATCCTGACGGTGTTCGCACCGAAATAGTTTGTGCTCGGTGTGGGGGTCATTTGGGACATGTATTCGAAGGGGAAGGATTTACCCCAAAGGGGACACGGCATTGCGTCAACTCGATTTCGATGGATTTCATACCGGCAGAAGCGGGCAAGTCCTCCGGCACAGAAACGGCCATATTCGCCGGAGGTTGTTTTTGGGGTGTCGAGCACCTGATGCAACAAGAACCTGGTGTACTGTCGGTCGAATCGGGCTATATCGGAGGAACGACCGCCCATCCGACCTACGAACAGGTAAAATCCCATACGACAGGTCATGCCGAAGCGGTACGTGTTACGTACGATCCGACACGAACCGATTATGAAACGTTAGCCCGACTGTTTTTCGAGATCCATGATCCAACCCAGCGCGATGGCCAAGGGCCCGATATCGGGGAACAATACCGTTCGGAAATCTTTTACCAATCCGACGCTCAAAAGGAGGTAGCCGAACACCTGATCAAGCTACTTCGAGACAAAGGATATGACGTGGTAACTCGCGTCACCCCCGCAGGTACATTTTGGCCGGCTGAGGCATATCATCAGAATTATTACGAGCGCCAAGGCACCGAACCTTATTGCCATCGTCGTACCAAACGATTTTAAACATTCCCCGCGGGAAGCTTCTGGCCCCTATTCTCCATTCTTGAATACCCGCAGACATTTGCTCCCCCGCAGAAAACGAGAGGCAATGATCAGATCATCAACCATCTGTTTCATTGCCTCTCATGTATTTTAAGAGCGCTCACGTCTCTTGCCACATACTCGCCACAACTATTCGTACACCGCCTTATACCAGTCGAGCGTTTTATAAAATTGATCGCGTTCGGTCATTTTTCCTTGATATACATATGCCCCGACTCCACAGTGGCGAGCTACGGTTTTCGAGTCGAACAGTTTCGGAGTTGCGGCCTCATACAATACTGTCTGATCGAGTTTGTTTTTGAATTGGGCATATTCGTCCTCCGAAGCAACCATTTCGATCCATTCATCGAGATCAAACTGCCAATGCCACTGTGACGACATCCGGTCAAACGACTGCAGACCAAATAAGTCGAGGTCAGCTATTTGATCGCGATTATTTTGCACCACCACACGAGCGGCCTCAGCCAACGCGTCCAATTCGCTTGTTTTCACCAAGCCTACCGTTGCAGTACGCCACGATCCTGACCGGACATCATAATACTCGAAATATCGGCGGCAAATCTCCTCTTCCCCATTCTCCTCGAACAAGGCCGGGATCAAAGTGCGGTACGGGAATCCGTTAGCTATCACTTCGGCCGCGGACCCGATCAGATAATCGGTTTTATTCCGTAAGGCAAAGGCGACTTCGACACACCCCATCAAACAAGCATCGAACACGATATATCGGAACACTCCGTCAGGCAATCCTCGCTGCAAGTCGGACAGATTCATAAAATTAGCGTCATCCTGACCAAACCATTTGACTGGCGGAAACGATCCTTCTGCATTCATTTCGGCCAACATCTGAGCACTGTTGTTGGTTTCAGTTTTTGGCAACCAGCCCATTCCATGTGACCACAGAATCAATCCATAGCTCTCGGCAGGATACTTCTGGAGCACTTCATCGATCACCTCGGCCAACACCTCAGGCGAAGCCGAGTTATTCTCTGCAAAACTTGCAACCACTTGCGGTTCGCTCATACCATAGGCTATTCTGTAGAGAGACGGCGCCTTGTTTCTCCCGTCGTAATACACCAACAGATTACAATTAGAGGGGATCTGAGCACTGCCAGCCATCATTTCCGACAAATTGGTCTGTGCATAAGAATCGAGACTGTTGTCCGCACACATGTAGACCAAAACGGTCCGTGTATGGTCCGCAATGGGGATCACCACCTCTTCATTCTTGACACATGACACCCACATTGCGACCGCGCAGACACATGCCACACGCCACAACAGGCACAACCGATTGTATCGCCTTCTATTGTTCATAACATTTTTCTCTGTGCCACAAGTCCTTTTTGCTTACACCGTTTCTTTCAAACCGACCTGACAGGCACTCGGGATCTCATTATCCAATCCACATTCAAACCGCCACTACGCCCCCGAAACGACAAGTGTACGAACCGCATTTACCACTTCACCTTGCGGAACAGATCTTTTTCGGGCCAAGAGGTACGAGCCCTGATCGCGGCTTCGGGGAATCCGGAAAGATCTTTCCAAAAGCCCTCTTTCCATGAGCGGCGATTTGCCAGCACGACAAACGAGAATTCGTCGTCGAGCCGCACGAGCATAGTGGCCGTTCCAGCCAATGAGCCCGAATGTTCCCAGCGATTATACCCGAAATAGGTTTGCGACAGGAGCTCCTCGGGCAACATATCGGGTACTCCGGGCAAACGATCGATATGGACCATAAGACGAGCCAGATCGGCAGCCGAAGCGATCCATCCGCCATGGGAATCCATCCGGTGGACATCGATTTTGTAAGGCCATCCTGCTTCATCAGGCTGATCGTAAGTCACTTCGTTCGGACAGCGCTCCTCCAATGTGTTGTACCCAATACACATATTACGGATACCGCATGGAGCGAGAATTTCTTCTTTCACATACTCGTCATACGGTCGTCCCGTAATTTTCTCGATCACGCGACCCAGGATACAATATCCCACATTCGAATAGTAATATTTTGTGCCGGGCTTTGTGGCGAGCGGCCGGTTCGCCAGAATATCACGGATGATACCAGCCTGATCGAGTCCGGGGTATGAAAACATAGGGTCAGTCGGATCATTCTGAAAACCGGATTTGTGTTCGATCAAATGGCGAATGGTAATCTTATCCTTACCCGATCCCGAGGGTACAGGGCCAAAATCCTCACCCAACACGCCATCCGGGCCAAATACCGTGTCATCCATTTTGAGTTTACCCTCATCCATCAACTTAAGCAACGCGACGAGCGTAATCGGTTTCGAGATACTTGCGATCCGGAACAGATTATCGTTCGTGGTAGGCTTTTGCGTATCGAGTTCCTGCACGCCGTAACAGTTCATATAGACGAGCTTATCATTACGCACGACAGCCACCGTCACCCCGGGCAGATCATATTTTGCACGGAGTGCTTCAATCTGTTTGTCCATTTCGGGAAATTCCCAACTTTCGCCGGTACGCAACTTATTGCCTCCGGCCCATGCAGTAGTGACGATTCCGGCCAATCCGACCGTCAGTACGACAGCTTTGCATACAGTCCGTCTAAAATTATCTATAATGTTATACATATTCTTGTCTCTTATCATTTATTTTTTCTCCATCACAGGCTGTGTCCAGGCATAATAACTATAATATTTGCCATCGTCATTCCTGTGGCAATATGTAACCAACAACCTCACATAACCGTCCCCCGGTTTCAAGCGGTACGACAACGCGGTTCCCTCTGTTTTAGCCAAAGTTTTGCCATTTTGTCCGATTGCCTCAATCGTATATCCCTCCTGGCCTTCGTCAGTTATATTTGCAAACAGGAAGCCTTTTCCCAATTCACGTTGAGTAGCCTCCTGATCGATACGGACGTTAATTTTATTCTGCCCGTACACACACCGATCGAGCATCACACCACTCGATGCATAAAACCGACCTTCGGCTATGGCATCGAGAATCGACTGAGCATCGACGGACGGAGCATCGACCATGATCCAACCGCGTCCCGGACATGCATAACGCCGTCCTGTTTTGATATAATTATGCGCATCGTCAGCCGCCACCCCATATACCAGCCGGCCTGCAGACAGGATCTCATCCCATTTAGCGCCGACCGACACATGCCGGTCATTTCCCCAGTTATAGCAAGCCGGATGGCCATTGAATACCTCAATATGGGTCACATTCTTTGCAGGTATGATATCTGCCGCCTGTACACCGTCAACAAAATTAGGATGGTTGATAAAAGCGATTCCCCCCGTCGCGACGATTCCGTTACCAAACAGGGTCACAATACCCGGATTTGCTTTTGCCTGGTCCGTCACACCCTCGCCATAGGTTCCGTTTGCTTCAAACGCCTTACGCATCGAAGCCGGAGTAAGCGGATCGGTAATTCCAGCAGCCGTCAGGTGCACATAACGTTCCGTGATTTCGTTGGCCGGAATGAGCACAAAGTCACTGCGTTTATCGTTAAGGTCGGCTTTTTGCGGCCACGAAGTTCTATTGTGATCCGTGATCAACAAGAAATTATACCCCTGATCATGATACCAATTGACGACTTGCTGTACAGGAGCATCTCCGTCGCTATCCGTGGTATGGGTATGTGTATTCCCACGCAACCATGCCGACGCGGGTTTACCCGCCTCGACAGCCCCAGCGGCCAACAAGGCCCCGAGAGCCAAAACAATCGCTTTTCTCATATGCGAAATGATTTAAAATGAATGGATAACAAAGATAGCCTAAAACCATCTTTGCTATCCATTTCACAGATTAATGTTAATCATTTCATAATGTTACTCCTTGTCTCCGGAGAGCACATCAGCACCGAATTTATCGACGATACGGTTATACGCCTCAGCAGCGGCACCATTTCCCCAGTCGTAGATCGTAAACTCGCCGATTCCCATACCTTTGTCATCGGTAGCACCGCCATGGCCGTAGTTCTCCATCGTAAATCCGTAATCTTTCTCATTGAAGAAAGGCCAAGCATATTCCCATTGTTGTTTTTCCTGGGGATTTTCAGGGCAATACATCATCGAGAACGAGCTCTTGAGAGCAGCCAAACCACGTTCCTGATACTCAACGATACCAAGTTCTTTGCCATACTGCATGATCAGTTCGGCAAAGAGGCTTTCGCGCGAGTCATTCCATTCGCCATCGGCATTCATCACGCCGAAACCGCCCAATGTCGAAACATAAATATAAGGGGGTTGCCATGAAGCCTGGGTCATCAACAGCTCATCGAGTACACGTTGACCTAATTCGAGATATTTTTTGTCACCGGTAGCGCGGTATGATTCGAGCAACGCCTCGGACGTCCAGAACATCGAGAAGTTACATTGCTTGTACATGTTGTTGCGCTCGAACTTGCGGCCCACATGATCACCACCGAGGCGGCTGCATGACCAGTAGGTTTCGAAATCTTCCCAGCGGCCGACCGGAACGATCTCTTCAGCGATTACATCCATCGCTTTCAACGCAGCTGCTTTGTATTTTTCATTACCCGTTGCTTTAGCCAGTTCAAGTAAGAAAGTGACCGACATAGAGCTTTCAGGCGAGTCGGTGAGGAAATCCAGTATTTCACCGGTTTCCACATCGATCCAGGCAGGGAAATACCCTTTTTCATCCTGCAGGGTGAGAAGTTTATCGGCATAGCGGGTAGCATAATCCACCAAACGCTGATCTTGCTCCAGTTCATTGTTCCAACGCATCATCAGCAACGCCGTCCAACTCATATCAAGAATGTGGAAAGGCGAACGGCTGGCATCCCAAGTCACAGGGTTACGGTTCGAGTTACCCCAATAATACGTATCCCAGCCTTTGGAACGGTTGTAAGGTCTTCCGTCGATCATTTTCTGTTCCATTTGGGTACCGATCAGTCCGTAGAACAGGCCATCTTTTTGCGGGAACGCCAGAGCCAGTTCTTTTGTCATTTCAGCTTTTTGCTTCAGGTCCTCGTTACCGGTACGACGGGCATAACGGAACAATCCGCTTGCCGAGCGCAACGAACTGAACCATGCCTGGTTCCAAATCGAGCGGAATTCGCGTTCATTGACCTCACCGGGGTAATTCGGGCTCTGTGTTGTATTGACAATGAACACCGGCGCGCCGACCCGTTTTCCGTCAATTTCAAATTCCTGCCATACAGCGTCTTTCCAAGTATTGAAAGCCCAGTTGTAAGTATGCTCGGCATATTTTTCGAAAGGCACCGGCTTATCAAAATCGTCCTCGAATTGCTCGTGTCCCCATTTATCCCAAAGGAATGAAAGCACTTTGCGGAACGGATTCTTCTGCACCTCAGGATCCTCGGTTGCGACCACATAGAATCCGAATTCCACTTTCCCTGCCGGATAGACTGCACCAGGTTTCCGACTATACAGGATATGATCTGACACATAATAGTTGCTCATACCGAGCACGAGTTTGTTTTTCTGTGCATTCATATCCATATAAAACCGGACCGGAGTACCTTCTTTCATAATGTCGATATCGGGGATCAACATGAGAGTCCGTTGTCCATCCTGAGCGATGAGCGCAGGCGAGCGGAAGCTATGTTGATCGATAATATTCTGATCGGTCGGCGTCAGATGAGGAGCCCAGTTGAAGGTTGGACTGAAAGCAGGCGTAAAACTTGCCTGCCAGTCATCTTGTTGCACCTCTTCGGGCAAATTCCATTCGAGACGCACCTTATATATGTCTTTAGCGACCCGTTCACAGGACATCGTAGCTTTTTGCCCGCCCAATTCATCAAACTGCACATCGGCGACATAGTCATCGATTTTTTTCAGACAGCCCGCGCCTCCATCTTGACATGATACGCTGAGCATCCCCACGGCCAGCAACGAAGCAAAGGCCATCACCATGGTTTTCGTTTTTTTCATAAGTTATCGTTAGGTAAGGTTAGAATATAGCATAGCAAAAATAGTTTTTTTTCATAATATTACTATATTTGCCTGCGGAGTAATTTCAACTTCGTACTAGAGAATAACGCAAAAACATTGATTTAAAACCTTATTGTTAGGAATAAAACGCATAACCAACAACCTAAACTTCATAAAAAAACAAAAAACACACAATGAGAAAACTGAATTTTTTAATTATTACAGCGCTCGCGCTTTTCGTTTCGACCGGCACACTTTCGGCACAGAAAAGCGTATCGATCCAGACCTTGCTCAACGAGATGATCAATCGTGATGAGCTGGCCCGCTTCCCGTCACCAGACTTCACCTGCAAACAATTCAGCAGCTACGACCGAGCATCGGATAAAGCCCAAACCCATAATGAACCAGCATGGTTTAGCAATTTTGACCGTACACAGTTTATCCGTACCGAAGAACGCGACGGCCGGACCGAATATGTCATGATGGATACCGAAGGTCCAGGAGCCATCGTTCGTTTCTGGATGACCTTCGCAGGACAAAACTGCGGTCGAGGAACGATGCGTATCTATATCGACGACATGGACACTCCTGCCGTTGAAGGCGCCGCATTCGACATTTTGAGTGGCAACATCATCACAGAGGCACCGCTTGCAGCCTCTGTTTCGGAACTGACTCCGTACGAAAATCGCGGCCACGATCTCTACTATCCGATCCCTTATGCCAAACGCATAAAGATCACCTACGAAAGCAAATACGTAGGTAATGATTTCGGAGCACACAATCCAGAGACCGAGTGCGTATACTACAATATCAACTACCGGACCTACGCTCCGTCAGTAAAAGTTGTATCGTTCTCGATGAACGAAGTAAAGAAGAACCAAGCTCTGGCTGCCAAGGTCAACAAACAGTTGAGCGAAAATTATCGCAGCTCGGACGCCATGAAACTTTCGAAACTGGATCTGAGTGCAGACCTTGCCCCAGGCGCCAGCAAGACATTCGAGATCGAAGGGAAAGGTGCACAAGCTATCCGTCAGTTGAGCATGCAGTTGGACGCAGCCAACGCCAACCAGGCACTCCGTTCCATCGTTCTCGAGATGGCTTTCGACGGTGAACAGACTGTATGGGTACCTGTCGGAGACTTTTTCGGCACAGGTTACCTGCCATTGAATTCAACCACATGGTATACTAACGCCACAGCAGAAGGTGCCATGGATTCATATTGGGTAATGCCGTTTGAGAAAGATTGCAAAATCACCCTTCACAACTACGGCAAAGAGGCGATCAAAGTGACTGCATCTGCCAAATACGGCAAATGGAAATGGGACGATCGTTCGATGCATTTCGGCGCTAACTGGCATCAATACACTCGCATCAGCACCAACGGACAGAAAGTGATGTCATGCGAAGGCAACATGCCGATGGACCTCAATTTCACCGAATTGAAAGGTAAAGGAGTTTATGTCGGCGATGCTATCGCTCTGTTCAACACCAACTATGGCTGGTGGGGTGAAGGCGACGAAAAAGTTTTCGTTGACGGGGAACGCTTCCCATCTCACTTCGGAACAGGAACAGAAGACTACTACGGTTACGCATGGTGCCGTCCCGAAGTCTTCACAGGTCATCCATTTATTGGCCAACCACAGGGACAAGGCAGCTTCGAACCGGCCAATACGATCAATATCCGCCTCCGTGCACTCGACGGAATTCCGTTCAATCGGACGCTGAAATTCGATCTGGAGTTGTTCCACTGGCAAGAAGCCACTATGAACTATGCCCCGACCACCTTCTGGTATATGCTTCCTGGCGGGAAATCACAAATTGCCAAAGACATCAACGGTGTACAGGAACGTGTAGCACTCAAACGCAGCGACTTGTACAACAATAAACTGCAACTCACACTCGAAGGTGAAGGAATGAACCTGGTCAACAAAACTGGAGGTCACTTCGAATATCAAGCAGTACCTGAATTCAATTTCAGCGGCGGCATGCAAGCATACTGGCTGAATGCAGAAAAAGGCGCCAAACTGACTCTTGATTTTGAAAGTCCATTTGCAGGTACATTCACGTTGGCACCCGTCTTCACGTTGGCACCGAACTATGGCTCGTTCAATATTTACATCAACGACAAACTTGTCGGGAACGTCAATTTGAATGCTGCTCAAGTATCAACTCAAGCCATCGAGTTGGGTGCAGCTGAGCTCAAAGCCGGCATGAATACCATGACTGTCGAGGTAACCGCTTTACCCGAAAAAGGCAACGCTTTCTTCGGCATCGACAAGCTGGTTCTGACCAAATAACGACAACGATTGTTGCAAAAACGGAGCGAGCCTCTGGAGTAAAATCCGGAGGCTCGCTTTTCATTGTTTACAAACTCACATTCCGCCCTCCCAATCCATAGACACACAATTCCATTACCCGTTTTCAGTTCCCTTTCTCATCACACTCCACACACATTTCCAAACCCCATAACACTGGAGTTCCTAATCCATCTGCAAAATCACCATATCGACAATTCTCCTTGTATCATTCCGAGAAAATACTTATATTTGTTTAATTATCGGTTGTTTTTTTGCAGTCTCTGCAACACCAACCCAAAACTTGAATAAACACAACCTTAATAATCAACCTAACATGAAAAAAATCACTACTTATCTAATGTCAGCAGCCTTGGCGCTGATGGCGGCAGGAAGTGCTGTGGCGCAAGGCACAGTATCGGTCGAGACACTACTCAAAGACATGATCAACCGCGACGCGCTCGCCCGCTATCCATCACCGGCCTATACCTGCAAACAGTTCAGCAGTTATGACCGGGCCTCAGTAGAGAAAGGTCCATCGAGCTGGTTTGCAAATGGCGACGCCAATCAATTTATCCGCGTTGAAACAGATCGTGGCCGGACCGAATTCGTGATGATGGATACCGAAGATCAAGGACCGGGTGCAATTGTACGTTTTTGGATGACATTTGCAGGCAACAATCGCGGCAACGGTACTCTCCGTATCTATCTGGATGGAAGCGATACTCCGGCTATCGAAGGGACAGCATTCGGTGTACTGAGTGGCGATGAATTCGTCGGCGCACCTTTGGCTACCTCCGTATCGGAACTGACTCCCTATGGCGAACGGGGACACGATCTCTATTTTCCGATCCCGTACGGCAAAAGCTGTAAAATCACATACGAATGCAAGGAGCTCCACAAAGATGCTAACGGTAAACTGTGGCCGGGTAACGAAACGGTATATTACAACATCAACTACCGGACCTACTCGCCCCAGACCCGTGTGATCACTTATGCACCTGAACAATTGACCAAATATAAAGCGTTGATCGACAAAGTACAGGATCAGTTGAAAAACAACTACCACAACGCCGTCGACATGAAGCTCACCAGCACCGAGCTCAACGCAGAATTGGCACCGGGATCGAGCAAGTCATTCGAAATCAAAGGCAGCAAAGCGATCCGTCAATTGAGTTTCAAACTCAGTGCAGACGACCAACAACAGGCACTTCGCTCTACCGTTATGGAGATTGCATTCGACGGAGAACAAACCGTATGGGTTCCGATCGGCGACTTTATGGGCATTGGCTACCGTCCGTTGTACACGAATAACTGGTACACCAAAACCAGCACAGACGGCCAGATGGATGCTTTCTGGATCATGCCTTTCAAGAGTAATTGCAAAATCACGCTGCACAACTACGGCAAACAACCGGTCAGCGTAACAGGAGCCGCACGTTATGGTTCATGGAAATGGGACAGCCGCTCGATGCATTTCGGTTCGGATTGGCACCAATACACCAAAATCGACACCAAGGTTAAAGCAGGCGAACCCGGCAATGTAGGCGATCCGAAAGACATCAACTTCACAACACTCAAAGGTAAAGGTGTCTATGTTGGTGATGGCGTAGCCATTTTCAACACCACGAACGCATGGTGGGGCGAAGGCGACGAAAAAGTATATGTAGATGGCGAAACCTTCCCGTCGCATTTTGGTACGGGTACAGAAGACTACTTCGGCTATGCATGGTGCAGCCCATCCGTATTCACCGACCATCCGTTTATCGCTCAACCGGTGGGCCGCGGTAGCTTCGAGCCGACCCTTTCTGTCAACACGCGTTTCCGCGCATTGGATGGCATTCCGTTCACCAAAGAGATCGTATTCGACATGGAACTCTGGCACTGGGCCGATTGCAAAGTCAACTATGCACCTGTCACATTCTGGTACATGATGCCGGGCGGTCAGACGATGACACAGAAAGATATGGCAGGCGTAACAGAAAAAGTAGCGCGTCGCAAAAGCGATATCACCAACGTAGGTCTGGTTACATTGGAATTCGAGAGCGAAAATATTCCTGTTGAATCGTACACGGGAGGTATTCTTGACTACCAAAATGGCGGCGAATGGAGCAACGGATGCCAAATCTACTGGCGCGAGGTTCCAGTCGGCAGTAAACTGACGACGATGTTCCGCACTGGTAAAGGTGGATTCTATGATCTTACCGGCTTGTTCACGACCGCTCGGGATTACGGAGTATACAATGTCTACCTGAATGGTGAAAAGATCGGCGACAAGATCGATTTGAACAATCCCGATATTAAAGTAAAATCGATCGGTTTCGGAGATGTTGAACTGAAAAGCGGAGAAAACACCTTTGCAATTGAATTGGTTAGTCTTCCGGAAGGCTTCGACAAAGCAGTCTTTGGATTCGACAAATTGATTTTCAAAGAATAAAACTCGGACTATCCGATCGTTATACTCAGTACGGCCAGAACGATGTTCTGGCCGTACTTTTTTTTATTCGCTATTAAACGATTCATTATCAGCAGATCACACACCAACCAATACATGAACAAAAAGCACTCGACCAGATACATCATCTACCTGATTTTCACACATGTCGTCATACAACTACTCAATTGACTTCTCAAGATCTACAAAACAGAAATGACAATGAATAGATCAATTACATGCAACATCGCGACCTCAAATTTTCCCAAAAAAAATACTATATTTGTCGTTTAGGTTAAAAAAATCACAAACAAGAAATCCAATACACACATGAAGCGAACTTACTTAACATTCTATTCTTTGCTATGCACCTTCTGCCTTTTGGTAGCCGCCTGCAGTAAAAACGACCCTGCCGGGAATGGTGGCGGCGGCGACGGAGATGGCGGCGACGGAGGTGACGGAAGTGACGATTCAGAGATCGTAGCAGCACCACGAGATCACGTTTCGGTACGTACCCTACTCCTCGACATGGTCGATCGTGACGAATTGGCCCGTTATCCCACCCCTGAATTTACCTGCAAGCAATTCAGCAGTTACGACCGGTCATCGACCGTGAAGGACGGCCCCAACTGGTATGCTAACGGAGACGCGAACCAATTTATCCGGGCAGAAGAAAACGAAGGGCGCACGGAATTCGTCATGATGGAAACGGATGGACCAGGTGCCATAGTTCGTTTTTGGATGACATTTGCAGGCGGGAATGCAGGACGTGGAACCTTACGAATATACATTGATGACAAACAATACCCGGAAATCGAAGGAACAGCATTCGATGTATTGAGTGGGACCACAGTTGCAGGCGGATGGTTGGCCAGCTCAGTTTCCCCACTCACCCCTCTAGAACAACGAGGGCACGATCTCTACTATCCTATTCCGTATGCAAAAAAATGTAAAGTCACCTATCAATGCCTCGAAACAGTAGGAAGTGGAGCAGGAGCCACCCCACTCAATGAAACGGTATACTATAACATCAACTACCGCACCTATAAACCAGGGACAAGCGTAATATCCTATAGTGCAGGCGACCGACAGAAATACAAATATCTTACAGCAAACGTACAAAAACGCTTAGACGAACGTCCCCGCGATACAGGGACCGGCCATATTAGCCTCAACTGTACCCTTAATCCTGGAGACGAACAGATCTTCACCATTTCAGGCGGCCAAGCTATCCGCCACATCGGCATGCAGATAAGTGCAGGGAATAACAATCAGGCCTTGCGATCGACCGTACTCGAGATAGCTTTCGATGGCCAACGGACGGTCTGGGTTCCTGTAGGAGATTTTTTTGGAATTGGATACATGCAACTTGCAACCAACATGTGGAACGTCAGTGCGACCACCGAAGGGAAGATGGATTCATATTGGATCATGCCATTCCAAAATACCTGTACCATCACTTTGCACAATTATGGCACACAACAGGTCGACATTGAAGGAAGTGCAGGTTACAGTGCCTGGACATGGGACAACCGCTCCATGTACTTTGGAGCAGACTGGCATCAATTATCGCGCATTAACACCCGAATCGATCCGGCCACAGATCAGCCGATGGAACATTATGACATCAATTTCACGACATTGCACGGTAAAGGGGTCTATATGGGAGATGGGATCACATTATATAATGGCGGTAACGCATGGTGGGGCGAGGGCGATGAGAAGATCTACGTTGATGGAGAGTCCTTCCCATCTCATTTCGGTACAGGCACAGAAGATTATTACGGATATGCATGGTGCCATCCTAATACGTTTATAGACCACCCCTACATAGCCCAACCTATCGGGAGCGGCAACTATGTCATGGGTTACACCGTCAACCATCGTCACAGAGGCCTAGACGGCATACCTTTTACCCAGCAGTTGGTTTTCGACATGGAAATTTGGCATTGGGCAGAATGTTTAATGAATTACGCTCCCATCACATTCTGGTATGTACAACCAGGAGGCGGCAATGACAAGGAGTTGGACATAGAAGGAGTACAAACCAAGGTAGCCATGTCCAATAAGGACTTTGTTGTCTATCCGGAAAATACCATGGCCATCGAAGGAGAAGACATGCATTCGGTCGACATTGAGAGCGGTCAATGGGAGCGTCAATCTGATTTTGGACACCTATGGAGTGCCGGTCTCCAACTTTTCTGGAAGCACAGCAGTAAAAACACCAAGTTAAAAGCGAAGTTCGAAAGTACGATCGAGGGCATTCATCATTTAACAGCACAATTCGCGATTGCTCCGGACTACGGCACATTCAACATCAGAATCAACGATCAATTGATTGCCGAAGGCCTCAATCTGTATAATGCGACTGTCGCCACAAAACAATTTGACATGGGTAATGTACAATTGAACAAAGGAACCAATACATTTGAAGTAGAAATTACAGAATTTGCTCCTAACTACAATCAGGGCTATTTTGGGGTCGATCTCTTGTTATTTTCTACGCTCTGATTTTCCTTCACCGGTGAACGAAAAGCACGGCTACTGCATGCAGCCGTGCTTTTCGTTTCCAAACAGGACACCCTCTTCTCATACCCGTTTCCAGATTCAACAGCCAGCCCCCCCCAGCCCTCTACCCTAATTTATCATCCAATACA